>CAKMKL010000296.1 GCA_927443375.1 uncultured Paenibacillus sp.
GTTTAAAGGCTTTCTAATTAGTCAAATGAATTAATAGGCATAATTACATATGTATGCGTTTTACTATAAAATGGGACTGCTTTCAAAATATTTGTAAGCGCTATTAAATACTGTAATGACAAGCCTTCTGATCAACAAAAAAGACTTTGTGAACTTGTTGTGAACGATTGACAAAACACCCCCTTAAACTTATATTAATAGTGATTGTTATAATTGACAGGAAAATCCTCTACTCTACGAAATCGGGAAAAGCGGGGTTGATCTATGATGAAAACGTGGCAGGCTGGAAAGCGGCTTCTTCCCATGACCGCAGCACTTGGACTCATTCTTGCCGGATGCGGACGGGAGGACCTGTCGGTACTCAGACCGCAGGGACCTGCAGCCGAAAGCTCATTCGATCTGATGAAGCTGGCGATCACCATCATGATTGTCGTACTGCTGATCGTCTTTTCTATTGCGGCTTATGTGCTTATCCGTTTCCGCAGAAAACCGGAGCAGCGCGAGATTCCTGAGCAGGTGGAGGGCAATTTCAAGCTGGAAGTCCTTTGGACGGTTATCCCTCTAATCCTGGTGGTCGTACTTGCCGTTCCGACAGTCAAAGCGGTATTTGCGGCGGGAAATGATCATTCGGATGATAAAAATGCGATTAAGGTAAAAGTGACCGGCCACCAGTACTGGTGGGAGTTCGAGTATACGGATTATGGCGTGAAGACGGCGCAGGATCTGGTAATCCCCGCCGGTAAGGATATTGCTTTTGAGCTGAGTACTGCGGATGTCCTGCATTCCTTCTGGGTACCCTCACTTGCAGGCAAAATGGATACCAACCCTGACGGCACAATTAACCGTTTCAGCTTCAGTGCGCCAAATGAAGGCGTTTACCGCGGCAAATGCGCGGAGCTGTGCGGGCCGTCCCACGGATTCATGGAATTCAAGGTGAAATCGGTCAGCGATGCGGAGTTTGAGCAGTGGCTGGCCTCGATGAAGTCCCCGGCTGTCCTGCCGGAGGATCCGGAGCTTGCCAAGACATTCAGATCCGCCTGCCTGCAATGCCATGCCGTTGGGGATCAGGGTGTTGCGATGGGTCCCGACCTGACCGGGCTCGGCTCACGTGAGTCGGTAGCGGGCATTCTGCTGAATGACGATACGGGTGTAGACGGCGCCCCAATTCTGGATA
This sequence comes from uncultured Paenibacillus sp., assembly GCA_927443375.1. GTDB lineage: Bacteria > Bacillota > Bacilli > Paenibacillales > Paenibacillaceae > Paenibacillus_AQ. The sequence continues at coordinate 1,175 of CAKMKL010000296.1, forward strand.
ATCTCAAAACCTGGCTGCATGATCCGCAAGGCGTCAAGCCCGGCAACAGAATGCCGGATCCGAAGAAGGATCTCGGATTAACCGATGAGGAGATTGACGGAATCGCAGAGTATCTGACCGGTTATACGCTGGACTAAAGCCTACAGCGACAAGAGGAAGCAGCATATTTGAAAAGGGGGTAGGAACCTTGGCTCAAACAGCGCAATCTTTGAATCACGCCCGGCCGCCTGAGGCGGGTCACAGCGTCAAACGCCATACGGGGCTAATGGACTGGATCACCACCGTCGATCATAAAAAAATCGCGATTCTGTACCTGTGGGCCGGAGGTTTGTTTTTCGGGATCGGCGGGCTTGAGGCTATTCTGATCCGCATCCAGCTGATTAAGCCGATGAATACCTTTCTGGATGCCCAGAAGTTCAATGAATTAATCACGATGCACGGTACAACGATGATTTTTCTCGGGGTCATGCCCGTAATCTTCGCCCTGATGAATGCGGTTATTCCGCTGCAGATCGGTGCGCGCGACGTTGCCTTCCCTTTTCTGAATGCGCTCGGCTTCTGGACCTTTCTGTTCGGCGGCATTTTGCTCAATCTCAGCTGGATCATGGGCGGTGCACCCGATGCAGGCTGGACATCATATACCCCGCTATCTACTTCAACCTACAGCGCCACTCACGGGGTGGATTTCTATACGATAGGCCTGCAGATTGCCGGACTCGGCACACTGATCGGCGGTATTAACTTTCTGGCAACCATCATCACGATGCGTGCACCGGGGATGTCCTATATGCGGATGCCGATGTTTGCCTGGACCACTTTTATCACTTCCGCTATTATCCTATTTGCTTTTCCCGCTATTACTGTAGGACTTGTTCTGCTTACCTTTGACCGGTTTCTCGGAGCGAATTTCTTCGAGGTTGGCGCGGGAGGCAACCCGGTGCTCTGGCAGCATATTTTCTGGATATTCGGCCATCCCTAAGTCTATATTCTCATACTTCCGGCTTTCGGCATTATTTCTGAGGTCATCCCGACCTTTGCGCGCAAAAGATTGTTCGGCTACAGCTC
>CAKMKL010000297.1 GCA_927443375.1 uncultured Paenibacillus sp.
TGCCCGACCTGATCGAATTGGGGGCTATAGAGGTAGCAGATGCTTATAGGGGAGGCGGGCTTGGCAAACTGCTGATTGCCACAGCGTTTGAGCGGGAGCAGCTGGAGAATTGTATTGTTTTCACTACAGAATACTATTGGCATTGGGACCTGAAGGGCAGCGGGCTGGATGTATGGGCATACCGTAAAATGATGGAAAACCTCATGAAAACTGTTAATATGGTCTGGTATGCCACCGATGATCCGGAAATCTGCTCGCATCCGGCCAACTGCCTGATGGTCCGGATTGGAAATGAAGTGCCGATGTCTTCTCAAGAGACTTTTGACAGAGTGCGCTTCAGGCAGCGTTTTATGTACTAAATAGCGGGTGAGTACCGTTATAATGCTTTTAGCATATATTCAAGAATGGTATGGGAACGCCGGGAGGCTAATTCCGTGAACTCCTGGTAATTCACATGAGCCGAGCCGTCAGCCTTATCTGACATGGAGCGGATAATAACAAACGGTGCAGCATTCATGGTGCAGACCTGTGCAACAGCCGCCCCCTCCATCTCGGCACAAGCGCCGTTCAGCTGTTCTCGCAGATTAGCAACCACAGTACTGCTGGCAATAAATTGATCGCCGGACAGCACAATTCCTGTGATGGCATGCTGCTTCAGCTCTGAGCAGGCCTGCTCAGCCAATTTTACTAAAGCCTCATCTGCAGTGAAGGTTGATACCTCCTGATAAGGGATTACCCCTTTGGGATAACCTAGGGCTGTTACATCCATATCATGCTGTATACAATGGGATGAGATTACGATATCTCCAATATTAAGGCCAGGATGAACAGCCCCCGCCACACCGGTAAACAACACCTTGGATACACCAAAGGTATCGAGCAGAATTTGCGTAGTCACCGCTGCGTTCACTTTGCCTACTCCCGACTTGCAGAGAACAGCAGGCTTACCAAAGATGTCTCCCGAATAATATTTGATACCGGCTTTAACGGTGGTCTGCCTATTCTCCATACTATTCAAGAGCAATTCAATCTCCTCATCCATCGCACCAATTAAACCGACTAACTCACTCAATATTTATCCCTCCGTAAATTCCTCCACCAAGCGGGAGGCTGAAACTTATCACTTCTTCAACATAAAAAGCCCCCGAAGGAGCTTTCTACGAACCTATAAACTTATTTGTTTACATGATTGACAGACAAGCGGAGAATGGTCTCATGCGGCAGAATAACCCGCGGATTCTCAACCGTCTCCTTCTTCATCAGCTTCGTCAAAAGCCGCATGGCTACCGCACCCAAGTCGTACATAGGTTGTGCTACAGTAGTCAACAGCGGACGAACCATCGAAGCCATCCGGATGTTGTCTACGCTGATGATTGAGAAATCATCCGGAACTTTCAGACCTTCATCCTGAATACTGTGGATTGCGCCAATAGCCATTTCATCCGTTGCGGCGAATACTGCTGTCGGTTTCTTCTTGAGGCCAAGGAAATACTTCATCGCTTCGACACCGGATTCGTAACGGTAGTTACCGATACGTACCAGGTCTTCCTGATACTCGATTCCTGCCGCTTCCAGTGCTTTCTTATAGCCTTGGAACCGGGCATAGCCGTTTGCAGGGTCCTGCAGCGTTCCGCTGATCATAGCAATCTCGCGGTGTCCGTGGCGGATTAGCGTGTTCACAGCATCAAAAGCCGCATTCTCATGGTCGATATCAACCGACGGGTAAGTCCCCTTCTCATCACGCGTTGCGCAAAGCACGATCGGAACTGCAGAGGTCTGGAAAGCCTGGATATGTTCTTCAGTTACCGTTCCGCCCATGAAGAGCAGCCCGTCCACTTGTTTCTCCAGAAGTGTATTAATTACACGAATTTCCTTCTCCTTGCGTTTATCGGCATTACACAAAATAATATTGTAATGATACATATTGGCAATATCTTCAATCCCGCGTGCAATTTCTGCAAAAATCGAGTTGGAGATATCAGGAATGACAACCCCTACGGTTGTCGTTTTCTTGCTGGTGAGACCTCTCGCCACAGCATTTGGACGATAGCCCAAACGTTCAATTGCTTCAAATACTTTCTTCCGGGTCTGCGGCTTCACGTTAGGGTTATTATTCACAACCCGTGATACCGTTGCCATAGATACGCCTGCTTCGCGAGCTACATCGTAAATGGTTACCGTCAAATTACTCTCTCCATTGCGATAAATTTTATCGTTCGACTAATTAAAATTATGATACGACACTTTGTACAATTGTGCAATGATAACGCTTCATTTTCCTTTCAAAATTCTTTCAAAGGACCAAAAAGCTTATCCTGGCGCGGTTCTATCTCCAATTTCCTCAATAAAGCCCTCCACTGATTTCCAGTAGGCTATCGGCGTGGCGTTGATTCCCTTTGCTGTAATTTAACGAAAAATGCTGGATACATCAACAAGGGGTTCTGCCGAAATCAGCGATAATCTGAACCTGCTTCTATCGTAACAAAAAGTCCGTGAAAAATCCAACATTCATGAAAAATTTTCATTGATTTTGCAGAAAAAACTTTTCATTTCGCACTTTCTGCCGATTGAAGTGTCAATTGCGACAGTCTGAATCCAGTTTCTTCCATCCAATGATGATCACCAAGCTCCGCCGAGAGCCGGTACACGTCCAAAAGCACATCGATCCGTCCCTGAATCGCCTTATAAATGGTTTCTTCAAGCTCAGATATTCCGCCGGAAAATATGCCTGAAGTAAAAGCATCCTTAAGTACACTTGCCCATTCATTCCGGTCTGCAAAGGAAAGATGGCGTCTAGGTGGAGTCTCTCCTAATTCGCCAATTAGATTACCCAGTTCCTTTTTAATGAGGGGAAAAGATTCATAACGGGCACAGACGCCGCATGTGTAGACCGGAACATGAGTGATTTTGATCTTTGCGCTGTAAATCAGTGTATGCATATGTAGGGTCATGATTCCGCCGCAGCCGCATGACTTTTTAACCAGATTATCTTTTAACATCTCCCACACCTCAGGCTCAATATTGAAAAAACACGTGAGTCCGCCTTTTCAATTGCTATATTCGCCCTCTTCACCCTAAATCCCTTCCCATTTGCATAAAATGATTTATTTGGAAATAAAGCAAAGGTTTACATGTTCCAAGATGACTTCATATTTCAAATTTGATAGAATAAACAGGATATGATGAGGTGAAGGGAGCTGCGAAGATCATGAGATTATCCGGTAAAAAGGTTATCGCGCTTGTCGATGAGGAATTTGAGGATTTGGAGCTCTGGTATCCTGTGTACCGTGTGAGGGAAGAAGGCGCTGAGGTTCATCTGGCAGGCCTTGAGAAAGGCAAAACCTATACCGGTAAATACGGCGTACCCGCTACAGCCGAATATTCCTGGGATGAACTAAATGCGGATGATTATGATGGAATTCTTGTGCCTGGTGGTTGGGCACCGGATAAAATCCGCCGTTATAATGCCGTACTGAAGCTGGTGCAGGATTTTAACACAGCCAAGAAGCCAATTGGCCAAATCTGCCACGCCGGCTGGGTATTAATTTCGGCCAAGATTCTGAATGGTGTTACCGTCACCTCTACCCCTGGCATCCGTGATGACATGGAGAATGCCGGGGCCATCTGGAAGGATGAACCTGTGGTGACGGATGGACATATTATCTCTGCCCGCCGCCCGCCGGATCTTCCGCCTTACGGTAAAGCATTCTGTGATGCGCTGGCCGGGGAATAGACCGCCAGGAATAGCATAATCATAACAGAATAAGAGCCCTGTTCCACCGATGAACGCGCGGAGCAGGGCCTTTGTTTATTATACACTGTAAAATCATCTGATCCGCAAAGGATCCGAACCCAGAATCAGACAGGGATAATAACTCAGCTTAAAAGTCAACGGTTGTGGCAGTTTCTCAGTGCCTATACTATAAAATAATGTGGTAGTATTTCCGTTATCATTATTCTTATATTCCTTGTAGCTGCTGTATCCATTCACCTCTGGTGAGACTAGCCAATGTCCGCTGCCTTCCGCATCCACAAAATTCGGGTCAAGGGAAAAACTCCCGCTTACTGCTGCAGATTCTTCTGTAGAGGACGGCATCGTTAAGTCCAGTATCAATGTCCCGGGAGCCGTATCAGCCATACGCTCCGACAGGGCCAAGCGATCGTCCGGTGCTTGCAGAATTTCTCTGGTCTCT
>CAKMKL010000298.1 GCA_927443375.1 uncultured Paenibacillus sp.
TGCCGGCCTTGTAATAATAATGGGAAGAAACGATGTCATACCCGCTGCCCGGCATGACATTGCGTGCAAGGGTAGATACTTTATCCGGTTTCCCGAATAGGTAGCTGATCATATCCGTATCGTGAATATGCATATCCAGAATACTGCCGCCGCTGAGCTTCTCATCCAGGAACCAATCCTTGGGCGCGCCGGAGCCGCGGTAGAAATAACCCCCGGTCACCTGACCGAACCTGCCTGTCTCCACGGCCTTCTTCAAGTATTCATAACCCGGCCAAAAACGGAGACACTGTCCGATCATAAGCTTCCTGCCGCTGCGGGCTGCCGTTTCCGCCATCTTCCGCGCCTCCGCCGAAGTTCTGCCCATAGGTTTTTCGCAGAAAACGTGGTACCCGCGTTCCAGCAGCGAACAGGCCATCTCGGCATGCAGGTAAGTAGGGATGCAGAGATCAATGACATCCAGCTCTTCATTTGCAATCATTTTCTCCAGGTCATCATAGAGATTGTACGAAGACAAATCATATACTTCGCGGGCCGTGCTCATATTCCCGTCCGCTTTGCCTTTCTTAAGCTCTTCGATTTGCAAATCACAAATCGCGCTTAAGGTAACCGGATAGTCCTCTTCCGTCAACCGGACATAATTGTCAAAATGCATTCGGCCCATAAACCCAAAGCCGACTAGACCTATTTTCAGCATACGGACACCCCTCCCTTATTTAAAAAGATAAAATTTTTCTTATAACCATCAATTCAATGGTATCCAGGCTCCCTCACGGTCGGCGGATTCTATTTCAGCCTCAATGATTTCAAGCGATTGCGCCGTGCTTTCGGGCAAGCATGCTGCTACAAGGTTATCGTGCAGTATTGCATCCAGGAAGTAAACCAGTTCTCTGTAATAGCCGGTTTGCGGGGAGAGCTGGGCGGTAAATCCCGGCTGCCCGTTTGGATTGACTTTAACCACGCTGCCGTCAAACACCACGTTTCCCTGTTCGAAATTGACCCTGAAGCCCATGCTAAAGCCGAAGTCCCCTTCGAGCGTCCAATCGGCCTGTGCGTTGATTACTTTGCCGTCCTTGTAATAATAATGGGAAGAAACGATGTCATAGCCGCTGCCGGGCAGGACATTCCGTCCGATTGCCGAGACCTTATCCGGCTTACCGAACAGATAATGAATCATATCTGTATCGTGGATATGCATATCCAGCATGCAGCCGCCGCTTAATTCATTATTTACGAGCCAACCTTTCGGTGCGCCGGACCCCCGGTAGAAGCAGCCTTCTGTAACTGAGCCGAATTCCCCGTCCGCTACAAGCCTTTTCAAATATTCGTAAGCCGGCCAAAATCGCAGACAATGGCCAACCATCAGCTTCTTGCCGCTGATTCGCGCCATTTCCGCCATCTCCCACGCTTCAAGGGAATGCCTGGCCATCGGCTTCTCGCAGAAAACATGGTAACCCCGCTTCAATAGAGAGCAGGCCATCGCAGCATGCAGAAATGTAGGCACCGCGAGGCTGACCGCATCGAGTTCTTCATTGGCGAGCATGTCCTCCAAATCCTCGTAAAGGTTATACGTGGATAAATCGTATATTTCACGGGCTGTGCTCATATTCCCGCCGGATTTTTCGAGCTTCAGCTTCTCGATCTGCGGGTCGCAAATCGCTGTCAAGGCTACCCTGTACCCGTCTTCGCCGAGCCGGACGTATTGATCAAAGTTCATCCTACCCATAAATCCAAAACCTACCAGCCCTACTTTGAGCATTACCGTCACCCCGCTTATGCTTTATAACTGGCACGTCCCAGAATGGCATCCATAGCCGCAGAAGTATTGAAAATAATTTGCTCCGAATAATGAGTGTAAGCCGGGATCATTTCGCCTGTAACATAATTGTCGTATCCAATCTCCCGGAGCGCATCCATCACTGCCGGATAATCCACATCCCCGGCAAGCAGATCGACAAATCCGTGAAGCCCTCCCGCATCCCGGCGGTAATCCTTGAAGTGCACCTTCTTGATCCGGTTGCCCAGAATTCTTACCCACTGTTCAGGATAGCCGGAATGAACAACATTCCCCACATCCAAATAAGAGCCTACATAGCTGGAGCCGACCGAATCGATGAATGAACGCATTTCAAGCGGTGACAGCAGGAATTTATTCCATACATTCTCGATGCCTATGGATACCCCGGTCTTCTCCGCCTCCAGCGCCAGAGCGCCAATCGCCTCCAAAGCCCTGTCGTAAGCCTTGTCATAATCGACAACCTCGCAGCCAGGAATGAAATCCACTCCGACCGCACCGGGTATGACAAGAATGGTATCCACGCCAAGAACGGCAGCCAGTTCCAATTGTTTTTTACATACGTCAATTGCCTTGGTCCGATTGGCCTCGGATTCGCTGGTCATCGCGTAAGACCAGTACAGTCCCGTTGCTAATCCTGCAATTTCCAGCCCGGTATCGTTAATGGATTCCTTAAGCATCCGCGCTTCCTTCTCACTGGTTTGCAGACTGAGTTCACCCGTTTCGTTCAAAGACAGCTCAAGGCCGTCAAACCCTGCCGCTTTAGCCAAGCGCACACATTCCGTGATTTCCGTACCTTCGCGAAACGACCAGATATTAATCCCTTTTTTCATACGAATCACCCTCATTTTTGTTATTTTCCGTTTTTCAGGAATCCCATGCAAATTTGCTTTTTTCCTTGATATATTTAAATTATAATGGAATTAAACTTTTATTTATTTAGGAAATCAAGATAACTTTTGCATGATTCCGGTCAAATTTCTATTTTCATATAGGAGGATTTTTTATGTCCGAAAAAGAACCCACTTATCCCCTGAGAAAACAGGTACCCTCTCGCGATTGGTCACCCGGAATCCATTACGCACAGCTGCAAACTCTTGCACCTTGCACTTTTCCAAGGAGAAGGCTGTATGATTTCGAGCTGCTCTACGTCCGTCAAGGGAATTTGCTAACCAGAATGGGCAATGAGGAGTTCCTCTTGAACTCCGGGCAACTCATCTTTCTGTCCCCCGGGGTCTACCATCAGAACATTATCGTCTCGGCTTCCGACACCAAGCTGCTGGGTATCCACTTCGACTTTTTTGGCGAATCGGTGATTACGCGGGAAGAAGATATGCTGGTTAACGAGGAAGAGGTGCTCACCCAGAAATTCGCTCCGGAAGCGGTGACCGCTCCCTTCTTGCCGTTGTCCGAAGAACCTGTGTATACTCCGTCTCCCGAATGCGTTCATGCGATGGAACAGCTCGTTCATGAATTCACCATGCGTCCCGCTGGTTATGAATGGGTCTGCCGGGGCTTGATGCTGGGCATTCTGACTTCACTGCTGCGGTCCCAAAGCTCCCGGCGGCTGGCCAAGTCTTCCGTGCACGGTGAGCGGATCAGGGCGCTGATTGACGACATGGAGCTCCAGCCGGCCGGCCGCTGGACCAACAAGTCCATGGCCGCGGCGATGAATATGCATGAGGACCATTTCTCCAAGCTGTTCCGGGCGATTGCCGGGATGCCCCCCGGCGAATTCCTCCGTTCCATCCGTCATCGGGAAGCACGCAAGCTGCTCCGCGAAACGGACGAGTCGATTGAAGCCGTGGGGGAACGGGTCGGTTATCCCGACATCCATTACTTCAGCAGGGTATTCGCAGCGAATGAGGGAATTTCTCCACGCACCTATCGCAAGCTTTCGCGGATTTTGTGAATAAGGTGGTATTTAGACCTCCCTATTTGTACAAATAGAGACGAGCCTGTTGGCCCGTCTCCTAATTTTTGTTTCCCATTGATTAATCCCGCTTTTAGCAGCATCCGGTACAGAAGTACAGTTATCTCAGCACGAGTTAATGACTTCTGCGGTCTTAATTCATCTCTATACCTCTTCACCAGGCCCTCATAAAGGGCTGTTCATATTACCTCGCTCGCCTTAGTCACCAATTTGATCGCTGTCTGCGTAGACGGCTAAATCCAACTGCGCCCCGACATTCCTTGTTGCCGAATCCGAATCGGCCAGCCGCAGCGCACGATCGATTGTTACAATCTTTTCTTGTCAAATTGCAGCCGGCTTATCAGCGTGGGGTCTTGCAGGTGAACGAATCACACCCAGCGTATATGTTTGAATTGAACCATCTTGCGCTTTGACAGTGACCTCGAACGTGTTTGTACCCGTTACAAGAGAATATTCATCTGTAATCGAGTTGCTGGCTACCAGCAATCCGTTCACATAGACGACAGAATAGGAATCCGAGGGGGTCAGCATCATTTTTAAGCCATATACTTTATGACTTACTTTTACGCTATTGCTCATTGTCCCCGGTTCAAAATTAAACTTTACTTTCCCTCCCAACCCTGTAAGCTGCCAGCCAATCAAGTTCGTATTGCTGCTCAAAGGAACGATGTTCTGGACTTCGATCATGCTGACGTTGGCGTTGCCCGCTGTATCTGCCGCATAGACAGAATAAATTCCATTCTCTTGTACGGTGAAATGGTCCGTAATTTCCGTACCCAGCGTATCAAAATACGCGATGGAACGGACCCCTGCTGCCCACTTGACCGAGGAAACGTTATTGAATTCACCATATACAGTCGCTGTTACTGCAACGGTCACGCTTCCGAAGGTTGAGGCGGCTGGGTCGGCCTGCAGTTCGATGCTCGGAGGCTGGTCGTACGTAAACGTAATATTCACGGTTTGCTCTAACGATAGACCGCTAGATTCTTCCTTTGCGGAATACGTCACGCTCTCTGCTACTGTATCGCTCACTGAAAATACGGCAAGTCCCTCCTCATCCGTCACTCCGTATACCTTATTGATCAGCGATTGTCCGCCATTAGCTTGAAGCAGCACCCGTTTCCCGGCGAGCGGATGATCATAACTGTCATTGAGTTTAACAAAGATCGAAGCTTTGCTGCTGCCATCCGCTCGTATGACCAGATCGCTTGCAGTAATTGTGGAGCGAGATGAATCCACCTCCCCAGGGAGAACTTGGACGGCAACTGTCGAGGCTATTGTCCTGCCTCCGACGCTTGCGCTGACCGAAGCGGTACCCACCGTAGTTGGAGCCGTCAGCGTCGCTGTGTAGGTGCCGTCATAGTTGTCTGTTACCTCGCTAACCGTGCCTAACGTCGAGGTAATCGCTACGGTCTCCCCTCCTGTTGTCAGAGCATTACCCTGCGCATCTTTCAGCTTTACGCTGACCGTGGTCTGACTTGTCCCATCAGCGGTCAGGGAGCTGCTGCCCGCTTCGATCGTGCTGCTCACCGTTGACGGCGTCCCGGGCAACACCCCGTTTGTATGCAGCGTAATCAGCAATGTTTGTCCGAGTGTATCTGCCGTATTGATCTTCAGTTTCACCGTAGGCGATAGCTGTGTGACCTCGATCCGGTCGTCTTTGCTAAGTATGCCCGCTGCATCTGCAGCCAGCTCCAGCTCAATATACCCCTGGTTCTCCAGCGTTGGATCGGAAACGGCAAGCTCGGTAGTGCCAGCTTCCGCATTACTTCTAATCATGACAGAGGCTTTCTTGTTCGAAGTTACGCCCCCCGCTGTCGTCAGAGTATCTGTCCAGAAATTATATCCGGCAACACCAAGAGTATTCTCCCGGACTGCCTGGACCGCTTGCGAATTGGCTAGAATAGTGACATCCGGTGAACCGGCATAGGATTCTGTAGCCTGCCGGCTCGTATTTGGCAAAATCATATACTCATATCGGCTGTCTGTAGGATTACTCCCATGATCAATCCACATCGTCAGGAAGTAATTCTGCAGCAGCTCGGTAGCCGTCGTTGAGGAAGGCGGATTGCTAAGATTGATGTCGGACCATCTTCCCTCTTGAATCTGTCTAGTCAGCTTGATAGACGAGTGGTCAGGGAAAATATAACCGATATTCGAATCTGCCGCATTGCCTTCCAGATAAGCCCATGACGGGCTAACTATCTCCTGATCCATAAGGATCCCGTTCAGCGCTTCACCATCCAGGGAGAAACCGTTCGAGTTGTCTTCCTTCAGTTTCCGCTGCTCAATCACGGTTTCTACCGGGAGGTTATCCGTACTTGTAATGCCCGCACCCAGTGCAACAATTTCATTATCAAAAGCAAACCAGGATTTCTGCGCCTGCATCTGTGTGCCGTTCTGAATCAGGTTCATTCCCGTTACACCGAAAGTATCCAGTGTCGTTCCCCCCGCCCATGAGTTAAGCGGCAATGCCTCGCCATCTCCGTTTTGATACTCGCCGGAGGTCCTTGCACGGGAGACCACCGTTGTGCCAGGCAGCCGATTCCAGTTCACCGTTGCCCAGAATCCGCCTGTATACTGGGACAGATCCCGGTTGTAAAGATACGTCATCCCGTCGCCGGTGTACCAGCCCTTGGGATTTTCTCCGTTGGTAAGCTCATAGGTTGCAATTCGCTTCGAGCTTTTGCTGACTCCGAACAGGAATTCCTCACCCCAATGCACACTGCGGGCCATACCATTAAACTCATAGTGTCCCTGAATATCAGCGGCAGCTACAATCGAAGGATCATCCACCCACTGCCTGATGGTATCCGCCAAATCCAGCGGGAACTGATAGTACGATACGCCCCGGCTCAGTTGATACTCCACATGATATTTAACAAAGCCCTTTAATTGAAGTGAAAGTTCTGCTGGCGCCGTCTGCGCAATCCGGGCTATGCCTGTCAGAATGTTTCTGCCGGAATAATAGGAATCTGCTGCCGGTCTGACAATGGCACGTCCTCTCGTCATGTCGATAGCCTGTCCTTTGTAGAGAATGGGAGCAAAACCTTCGTCAATCCACCGGTAGACATTATTCATTTCAGGAATAACCGGTTCCCAAGTGCTTCCGTTCAGCAGGAATAACAGGTTCCCCATCCCCTGGATCAGAACCTCTCCATAACTCCCCGTGTAGGCTATCGAACTGTGCTGCACATATGAACCGTCTTCATAGAACCCGTCGCCTGCCGCCGTATACTGAAACAACTGGCTCATTCCATCTCTGGCATGAATCAGCCGGTCATAGTTATGCTCGACAAGTCCCATACGGATTTGAATCAGCATAATATCGGAGCGGTTGGCCCCCGTCTGGGTAAAAGAAGAGGCAGTGATATCTCCGATATAATGATCAATGCTTGCGGTATTCCGTACAATTTGTTCCGGTGTCAACTCGTCATACATTAAGATCAGTATGTCGGCCAGCCGGTTGGGAACCCCGATGTCCCAGTTCCACCAATTGCCGAATTCGGTGCCCGAGTCCGTATATAATTCATCCAGCATCCAGTCCATGGCCTGCAATATATCGTCCTTCAGCCCGGAATTATGGTAGAGGGAGGTTCCCTTGGACTGATAGGATAACGCCATGGTCTTCAAACGGGTATAATGGCTGTTGATATAAGCGGAGTCGCTGTTGGAAGCGGGCAGATCCGCCCACAGCGTTGCGCTGCCGGCCGTAAAATCCATACTCTCCCAGTACGACTGGGCAGCTGCCGCATTGGCCTCCAGAATGGCTTGGACCGATTCGTCATTTACATCCAATGAATCTTTGCCAGTCAGCGTCTCTTTCCAGCGCTGCCTGATCTCGTCGTATTCCTGGGGATTGCTCGGCTGGGCGGCCACCACCTCAAGGCTAACCGAGTCTGCCACACCGTTAGCCGCGCCCGCGGATACCGTAGCCGTACCCACGGCAAGTGCCTTCAATGTGCCATCCGCAGCCACACTTAGGATATCGGGGTGATCGGATATCCAGCTTAGCTTCGAATCTGTAGCATCCGCCGGCACAACATCCGCGATAAGCTTCACGTTATCGTATTTGGTAATCTGTGCGGGCGAGTAGGTAATCGTAACGGCGGTAACAGGGATATATGGGGTAATTATAACGGTCGTAGCTGCAAAGACTGACGAATCGGCTGTTGACACCGCCGTAATCACCGCCTGGCCCGCTGACATCCCTGTGATCTCCCCACTGGCATCTACAGCGGCAATGGCATTATCGGAGGAACTCCAGACCAGTTCTTGATTGGTTGTATTCTCAGGTTGGAACATAGGCTGCAATGTCTGCTTGGCTGTTACCGCCAAGTTAACTTCATCCGGCAAGGTGATGCCCAGCGGCAACACAGGCTTGGTCACCGTTAATGGAATCACAAGCGAATAATTGCCCTCATATGCGCTTACAGTCACCGTGGTGCTGCCTTCTTTGAGCGCGTGAACCGTACCATTGGTTACCGTGGCCACAGTGGGGTCAGCCGTACTCCAGAGTAAGCGCTGATCGGAAGCGTCTTGCGGCAACGCCGTAACCATAACAACTTCGCTCGTACTCTCCGGCAGCTCAAGCTTTGCCACCGGAGTGCTGATTCCGGTTAGCGGTACATAACCCGAGAGCTTCAGATCATCAACCCGCCACTCTCCTTGCAGACCGCTCTGATAATACTGAAAGAGGTAGATATGTCTTACATTCAACCAGCCGGAAGGAAGCGAGGCTACCCCCAGATACTGACCATTCACGAAATAGGAGACCGTGCGGGCCGAGCTATCGACGAACATTTTCAATTTATACCATGAATTCTTTTCGTAGTGGGCCAGTAACTGATTGCCGGCATCGCGGATTTCACCTGCGGCATTGAAGGTTAGAGCGGAGACGTTGGTAGTGGTGGTAGCCGGGTAGGGGGTGTTCAGGCTTCTGAACTGAATCTCCCGTTTATGCATAGTGCTGTTCATGTAAACAGAGGCTTCAAAGACCAGCTTTCCGGTGATACCGGTATTGCCGGTTGCCGTTCCTCCCAGATTATTTCTTCCCGTACTCACGTTTTTGGTATTGGAGACGATTTTGAGGCTGTAATCCTCACGCTCCGGAGCGTTCTCTATACTCACATAATCGGTATCCGCCGCAGAATTATAGATGCCCCAGCCTCCACCGACGGAGCCGTTATAGGTGGAGCCGTTATAGAGCTTCGTATTCTTGGCATTCCCGCTTTCATCATAATTAACATTTACGTATACGGCGCCGGCCGCATGTGCCGGCGGCAAGGCCACAGCGGGAATAAGGAGAGACAGCACAAGCACCATTGTGAAAAGACGGACGAAGAACGACTTGTTAAATGGTCTGATGAACAATTGCATGGCAACCCCTCCATAATTGTGATTTTGCAGGTGACCGCTTATATATAGTCATAAAATGACCAGGATCATATCCCACGGTTCATATACGGCTGGATAGCAAAATTGCCGATGAAGGTCTGTGGTAAACATGCATGTTTTGGCTTCATAGCCTGCAAGTTTACCAACAGATTCATCTTTTTCTTCCATTCTGTGGTTACATCTACTCAAACCCCTGAAAGGATATCAGGCCTGCCCCCGTTCATACCAATACCCGGGTATCCGCTTCTCCAGGCGCAGCAGGGCTTCCAGATAATAATAGTCCCCCCAGATCATATAGCCATCCAGCCCATAGTCGCCTCTGACATGATATGAGCCGTGGTCGATCAGGCCTTCGTCCTCCTGAGCCATGCCCAGCGAGGACTCAACCAATGCCGTCATGGTCAGCATGACTGCATCCTCCAGGCGCGGACGGAGGGGATCGGCGGGCGGCAGATGCTCCAGCAGTTCAAGCATGCCGCAGGCGGCAGTGGCGGAAGCTGAACTGTCCCTGCTGGTGGAGCAGGTGACAGGAACATCGAAGTCCCAATAGACAATGCCGTCCGCCGGTATCCGCTCTATGAAATAGGCGGCAAGGCGTTTCGACGTCTCCAGAAAATCCTTGTTTCCCGTATACCGGTAGGATAAAGCAAATCCATAGATGCCCCACGCCTGCCCGCGTGTCCATGTGGAACCGTCACGGTGGCCCTGATGCGTTCCGCCTCTGAGTGAATTTCCGCTTCCGTCAAAATAAAAAGTGTGATAGGACGAGTCGTCTCCCCGCACAAGGAATTTTCGCGACAGCTCCGCATGCCGGGTGGCAATCTCCGCATAGCGGGGATCGCCGGTTGCACCGGAGGCCCAGTACAGAAGCGGGAGATTCATCAGACAGTCGATGATGATGCGCCCGCCATTCTCCGGATCACCTTCCGGGCCCCAGGCCTGGATGAGCCCGGCAGCCTCCCGCCAGCGGCCCAGCAGATGGTCGGCGGCGCGCAGCGCCAAAGCCCTGTGCCGCTCGTCCGCTTCAACGATCCAGCCCGCCAGTGCGGACAAGCCATACAGAAAGCCGATATCATGGTGTTCCAGACAATGCTTGGCCGTGAGCCGGCGGTCAAAGCTGTCAATCTGGGCATTGGCCTGCATGCGCAGGTCTTCATCTTCGCTATATTCGTAGCATAACCAGACCATTCCGGTCCAGAAGCCTTCAATCCAGTCCTCATTATCTCCCCACTCGTAACGCTTGTCATTGGAGATATGCGGGAACTTCAAGCCTTGCTGTTTCAAATTACGTTTCGTTTTGAGAACAGCGTATTCAATGGCCTTTTGCCACCTTACGCCCGTTATGAGTGATTCCTTCATAGGTTTCATCCTTTCACAGAACCGGCTGTAATACCCGAGATAAAGTATCTTTGGAAGAACAGAAATACTGCAACTACCGGAATTAGAGACAACACGGTACCTGCCATAACCAACTGGGTCTGTGACGTAAATTCCCCGTTCAAACTGGCTAACCCGAGCGGCAATGTCTTGAGGCTGTCGCTGGTAATATAAATAAGCGGAGCCTGAAAATCATTCCACACCCAGGAAAAGGAGAAGATTCCGAGT
The DNA here is from genome assembly GCA_927443375.1 of uncultured Paenibacillus sp. Lineage (GTDB taxonomy): Bacteria > Bacillota > Bacilli > Paenibacillales > Paenibacillaceae > Paenibacillus_AQ. Next base: position 10,728 of record CAKMKL010000298.1, read on the forward strand.
GTTGCTAATGCCGGCTTGGCCAGCGGCAGGATGATCCGGGCGAAGATGCCGAACTCGTTGCAACCGTCGATCCGCGCCGCTTCAGAGAGTTCCTTGGAGATTCCCGAGAGGAACTGCCGCATCAGGAACACGCCGTAGGGGCTGAAGATTTCCAGCAGGATCAGTGCCCAATGGCTGTCCACAAGGCCCAGCTTCTTAATGACGAAATACTGCGGAATCATAATGACCTGATAAGGAATCATGAAGGCCGCAAAATACATGATGAACAACCGGTTCTTCCCGGGGAACTCCAGTCTGGCGAAAGCGTACCCCGCCAGAGAACAGGTCATCAGCTGCCCCAGAGTAACCAGTACAGAGACCTTCAGAGAATTGAAGTAGTATAAAGGAAACGGAATGCTGGTCCAGACCTCGGAATAATTCTGGAAGTGAAATACGTGCGGTATCCACTGAATCGGATACTGGAACACTTCCTCCTGCAGTTTGAAGGAGGTGGACAACATCCACAGGAAGGGCACGATCATGACCAGCGACACTGCGATCATGAATAGATGCCACAGTGATTTTGGCACCATTCGGCCTAATAGTTGACCCATCGTTTCTCCCCCTTGAATTGAACGTAAGTAATCACCAGAACGATCAGGAACAGCACGATGGCTTCGGCCGAAGCGTAACCAAATGCGGAATTGCGGAACGACTGGACGAAGATATCATAGACGAGCAGCTTCGTAGAGCGGCCCGGACCGCCTCCGGTCATGACATACACAAGATCAAATGACTTGAACAGATTAATGATGCAGGTGATAATGACAAAAAAAGTCACCGGAGACAGCATAGGCAGCGTTATGTTTCGGAAGCGCTGCAGGATATTGGCGCCGTCAATGTCAGCCGCTTCATACAGCTCTTTGGAAATCCCCTGCAAGCCGGCCAGGAACAGCAGCATATAGTAGCCGGCCATCTTCCAGGCGGAGACAAGGATGATACTGAACAAGGCCCAGCGTGAGCTGACCAGCCACCCGGGAGGAGGATCCATGAACTTGCCGAGGAACATATTCAGCGGCCCGAGCGTCGGATTGAAGATCGCCTGCCAGACCACCGCTACTGCGATAAATGATGCGATATGCGGGAAGAAGAATGCCGCTCTGTAGAGCGACATTCCTTTCATTTTCCGGTTGACAAGCAAGGCCAGGGCCAGGGATGCAACTATAACCAGCAGACAGGAGCCAAAGGTGTAGACCAGTGTATTCTGTAAAGCAATCCGAAAGTTATCGTCCCGCACCAGCCGGAAATAATTGCCGAGCCCGTTCCATTTCACAGGATTATAGCCGTCCCATTCCGTGAAGCCGAGCCCAAGCGCCATCAAGCTCGGGATGGCAATGAACAGAAGGAAACCCAGCAGATTCGGCAGCAGGAACAGATAGGCCGTTCTCGCTTGCGGATGCATCATCCGCCGCCACAATGACGGTTCCTTGCCTATCTCCGGCAGGCTGGCCGCCTGCTTACCCAATACGCTTTTATTCAAAGAAGACATTTCATCACTTCCCAGCTCTTTAATCTATTGAATCTCTTGATCTCTTCTCTTCTTGATGTTCTCAATGGCTTTTTCCGGTGTCACCTCGCCCAGCAGCGCCTGTTCTCCCTCTTCTGTGAGGATCGTAGTCATTTGGGTAATGCCTTTTCGCAATTCCCGTTCTGGCACAGACGTAATATTGAAGATGGCATCCAGGTTTACCGCATCATTGGTAAAGGTTGCTTTGTATTCTTCCTTGACACTGTCGGCTGCGGAAGCCGGCGTCTGATATTTGGCCACAATCTGCTGCCCTTCTTCACTGGAGATAAAGCTGATCCATTTCTTGGCTTCCTCCGGGTGCTTGGAATCCGAGTTCACAGCATTGACAACCACTGCGGTCATTGTAGTGCCTTTCTTCACTCCAGGCGGATGCGGAACATAAGTCATCCCCCAATTGAAGTTCAGCTTATTGTCCTTCTCATCTTGCTCGAGCATGCCGGGGAACCAGGTCCCCGTAACAACCATCGCGTATTTACCGGTCAGGAAGGCCGATCTGTAATGCGCATTGGTTGCCTTGTTCTCGGCTATGGAAGGCTGTGCCCCGCTGTCCGACAGCTCTTTGCGCAGCGTGAGTCCTTGGGTATAAGGCGTCAGATCATCGCTGTAGAGCGAGTTGCCGAGCTGCTGTCCATAGGTATACCAGGTCTGAGGCCAGTCCGGCATGAAGGAACCGTAAATTTTGTCCTGCCCGCTTCCGCTCGTCATCTTCTTGGCCAGTTCCACATATTGCTCCCAGGTCAGATCATCACCGGGATAGGCAACCCCCTCCTTATCAAAAAGATCCTTATTGTAGTAAAGCGCCCAGCCGTCCGAGCGGAAAGGCAAGCCGTATAATTTACCGTTAATTTTCAGGTCGTTAAAGTAGGGCTGAACGCCTGCAAGCCCGGCGCTGTCGGCTGTCGCCAGATCATCGAGTGCCAGTGCGCGTCCCGAGGAGGCCAGCTTGTAGTATTCATCCAGACTTTTAAATGCAAAAGCGTCGACATCGCCGCCTCCCGTCAGTGTAACGGTCAACCGTTCGCTATAGGTGTTCACGTCACTTTTGGTAAAATCAACGGTGATTCCTTTGTTCTTCGCTTCGAACGCCTTGGCCAGTTCATCATACATCCGCTCTGAGGCGCTATCATTCCAGAGCATGAACTTGAGGGATACCGCCTGCTCCGAAGCCGGAGTACCCGTCGCTGCGTTATCCGTTTTGTCCGATCCACAACCTGCCAGAAGTACTGCGCTTGCCATAATTCCAATCAAAGGCTTCATCCAATTTCTCATGTATTCCCCTCCAACTATGATTGTGTAAGTGTTTCTCACTTGATGTAAATATAAAGGAGTATAAGAACTTTGTCTTTGCACAGACCTCAGTACAATTGTTGTGTTCTTCACGTAAAAACAGTTAATGAGTGCTTTCTGTAACTTACACGTCATTTTCACTAACATAAATATAACATCAACTGTACAAAAAAAGGGAGGGTATCCCTTAGCTAGTCCAATGTTCAGTTTTGTAGTCTAATTTACAGATTATCCTCGGTATTCGGAGGGAGTCTGTCCGGTCATTTTTTTGAACACCCGCGAGAAGTGGCTGAGATTATGCAGACCTACCTGCTCCGCAATCTCCTGCACGTTTCCTTCCCGGTGCTTGAGCAGCTCTTTGGCCTTCTCCACCCGCAGGCGGGCCACGAAAGCCATCGGCGTCTCGCCTGTCTGTTCCTTGAACAATGTTGCGAAATAATTCGGATTCAGGTGTGCGGCACCAGCCAGGCGGCCAAGCGTCAGCTTCTCTGCATAATGCTCTTGCACATAGCGGATTGCTGCTTCCACATCCATGGTCACAGAGCGATCCTTGTCCTGCATCACCGTCCTTAAAGCGGATGACATGCGCTCCAGAAACTGCCCGGCGGTTGTACAGGAATGGACGAGCCCGATGGCATCCCCCCAAACGGCAGTATTCTCGCGCTGAAGATATTTGCCGGGAATATGCCGCATCAGCAACAGAGTCAGCGCCTGGATCAATCGCTTCGGATGAACGCTGCGCCGCTGCGCGTCCTGCAGCATCTCATCCATACACTCCATGATGGCATTGGCATTGCCGACCGCCAGCAAGGCAATCAGCTTATCCTCCTGATCACCAGCCAGCGCTGGAACAGAGACTTGATAAACACGCTTGCACTCATACTCCACCGCATGGTTCCATCCCGTGTAGAACAAGTCCGACTGCAATTCCTCGGCTTCGCGGTAAGCCTTCTCCCACTCATCCGGTCTGGCTACCCTGGAGCTGATCAGTATGCCTGTATCTTCATAACGTTCCAGCAGAAGAGCCGGCACTTCAATCTCATCTTCCAGGATTAGATGCAGCCGCTGCTCCGCGTCAACGAACATTCGCCGCTCCGCGATGACGCCGGGATACGGAAAGCCCTCCAGCCAGGCATGAATATCCGTCTGCTCCCATGACTCCCGGTCCATCAGCATAATAACCCATCTCCAGCCTGCGCGCTCCCCCGCACTTGGCCTAAACTGCTTCAGCCATGCGGAGGGAGACTGCAGCCCGAGCATCTGCACTTCCGGCTGTGCCGCTCCCGGAAGCCCGGGAACGCCGTGTTCCCGGGACTGCCCGTGAAAGGTGTCATGCAGCCGCTCCAGGCAGTGTTCGATCTCGCCGGATGACAGGTTCAGCTTGTCCAGATATTCGAACACTCCGTAACGTATACCCTGCCGGGCCAGTTGAAAGTCAGTATGACTGCTTAAAATACATATCAGCACCGTCGGCGATATCTCGCGGATACAGGCGATCAGTTCCAGCCCGTCCATCCCCGGCATGCGGATATCCGTAATGATTACATCCGGACGCAGCCGGATGAACATTTCGAGCGCATCTGCTCCATTGCCCGCCTCGCCTGCAATTTCGAAGCCGTATTGCTCCCAGGGCACTGTTCTCAGCAGCGCCTCCCGGATCAGCCATTCATCCTCTACCAGCATCGTTCGAATAGACATGTTCCACCGCCTCCTTATAATCACAGCTAACTGGCGCTTATTGCCGCTTGGGCAGTGTTATCTCCACCTGCGCTCCAGCCCCCGGACGGCTGTCGAAGCGAAGCGTTCCCTCTCCGCCGAAATACAGGGCAATGCGTTGCCGGATATTGGACAGCCCAATGCCGGAGTATGCGTGCACCCGCTCCTTCGCCTCCCCTTCCCCGTCCGCTTCAAGCGGCCGCATGGCTGTGCCGGCCCCATTGTCGGCTACTACAATGGTGAAGGTGGCGGATATATCATAGGCCTGTATCCAGATATGAATGGCCTCATCGCCGTTCATTCCGTGATAAATACTGTTCTCGACCAGCGGCTGCAAAGTGAAGCGGGGGATGTGCTGCCCAAGCAGCGCATCCGGTACATCAATCAGGACATGAATCCGGTCCGGGTAGCGAATCCGCATAATGGTCAGGTAATGTTGCAGCGCATCCAAATCTTCTTCAATGGTCACGAGCGGATTCTCCGGGTATATCTTTGACGATAGAAAGTATCCCAAAGCATGGACGACCTCGCGGATCCGCTCCGTCTGTCCGTGCAGCGCCAGCCCGCTGATCACCGCCAGCGTATTCTTGATCATATGGGGCTGGATTTGCGACAGCAGTGATTGCAGCTCCAGCTCCAGCTTATGCTGCTGCTCCACCTCCATTCGCTCCTGCAGCTCCTTCAAATCGGAGGTCATACTCAGGAATGAACGCTGGAGCAGGTGAAGCTCCGGATCGGTGCGGATCAGCGGAAGGTGCGTCCATTCCCCTGACCCGATCCTTCTCATGACCCGGACCATCTGCTTGATCGGCCGCAGAATCCGGCCGATGAACAAGTGTCCAAGCAGGACAGACAGCAGCACGCAGAGTCCGATGACCAGCAGCATGATGTTGCGGATTCGTCCAAGCTCGGACAGCAAACTACGGTAGGGTATCTCCTCGACGACCACCCAATCATTGAGCAGCCTGGTGGATATATAGAGCGACTTGTTCATGCTCTCTCCCCGGTTCAGCACGGCGGCGCCCTGACGATAAGCGATTCCGACAGCTTCCTGTAGGATCGCTTCGGGCACGGCAGCTCCCGGTGCCGCATACACCCGCGAACCGTCCGGTTTCGAGATGACAAACCGGTTATTTGAAGCCAGTTCAGCTACGAACGAGGACAAAGGGCCCGAGATTAGTATTTTCCCCCACTCCGCGCCGCTTTCCGCATCCAAGTATCCGGCTTCATAAGTGAGCATGGGATCGGTTCCGCTTGACGGATCGAAGCCGAGATGCGGGGCAACCCATACGAACCGTCCGGCGCTACCGGCCTTCAGCACTTTCTTGAATTCCGCTTTGCTGCCCAGATAATCGGCCAGCCGGCTGCCGTCCGACCCCCAGTTCGTGAACACTTTCCCGTTATAACCGTACATCACGATGGACGGCGTCTCTTCGAACTTGGAGAAGACCAGCTTGCTCAGCAACTGATTGAACAGATCCCATTCCTTGACGTACCGCTTTAGATCGTCCGGTGAAGACTCCGGATCAAGCATTTGGCGGACACTCTCCTCCTGCCCGAACGATCCGGCGAGCACTTGGTACATGGACAGCTCACTGTCCACAGAGGCAGCCGTCTGTTCGAGCAGACGGGACTGAATTTCCACAGCCTGGTGAATGATGGTGCGCCTCGAGGCATCATAACCGGCCCAGCCGATGACAAACATGGGAAGCACGCCGAAAAGCAGCAAAATCACGATAAATTTGGAACGCAGAGTCCATCTGGTGATTCCCGTACTCACAACCTGCCACCCCCTGAGGCCGAAAGATGTTCTCCCGCCATGCCTTAATGTTTGAGTAAATAAATTAAAGTATGTTTCATATGATCGCAGATTTCAAAAAGAAACGACAGGAAACAACAGGAAACGACAGGAGACGGGTCGTCCATGAATGAATGCATTGCAGTGGAATCAACAACTTCTTACTATATAGACTGAACTTTTGATTTTTATATTCTGGGGTGAGTCGTGACTCCAGAGAATGTTTGGACTTTCTGCCGCTGTTGTCTGTAGATTTCTTGATTAGTACCGCTACTAGCGGTAGAAATCCACAGACAAAGGCGGACGCTAGCGCTCCTCCAGTTCCAAAATTCCCTTCCGCCTCTTTTCCCTTAATGTATATTTTCAAGTTCAATCTATATAGAAATATAATTATACTAAAATCCTGTGTATGGATATTTAGCTGATCAAGAGATTAATTGCATAATCCCGCTTTTTCCACCTCTCCGCGGCAAAAGGCACAAAAAAACAACCCCCACCCGATAATCAGATGAGGATATGCCAAGATACTGCGATTAAGCTTAATACACGGCGGCCCGTTTCATCACACGCTGATAAATTGGGCTGGCTGTGCGCCGGACGGCTCAGCCGGGCGTATTATTGAAACTTCAATTCACCGAAGAAGGAACTCAAATGAAAGTTCGCTGAACCTGAATCGATCCGGTTCCAGCAACCGTAATGGGGCACCGGCGTCTCATCTCCGCATTTATAGAAATTGCCTCGCAGAATCTGTCCGGATTCTACCGTAAAGTCAGGAAACAGGCCGCGAAGCCAGTCGAAGGGGATCGAAAATTCCAGTTCCCAGAAAGCCTTCTCACAGGTTGCTTCAGGCTCAGCATCATTAAATGATCCACCGATCTGAAAGAGTTCAGATGAAGCATTGGCAAGCGGAATCCGCTTCTCTTTCCCCTCACCCAGTTGCAAAAGAAGAGTTCCTGCAGCATTCAGTTCAAAATTCAGGTAACGGTTATCCGAATATGGTAGCGGCTGGATAAAAAATTCGACACAGCTGTCCTTATATACGGGATCGCCCGGGCTATTATATCGAACGAGCGGATTTTTTTCGAATACTTGAAATCTTATATGCAGTCGCTCGCCAGTATAACAAAGCTTAACCTCGACCTTTGGCCGGTATCCGTTGGTAAGCCACAAATAATGATCCACCTCAAGCGGACTAACCTCATTCCAATCCAAAGGAAGGTCACTTCTTGCGACCAGGTAAGAACGTATTTCCGTCATCGCAAATCCCCTAACAGTACTTTAAGCCACTGCCGTGCTTCTGCTTCTCCGGACAAAAAATTACCGGGACAGCTGTACATTTTTTTGATGGACAAGGCAGTTACCGGTTTGTATAGGGCAAGCAGCTTGAAGCTGGCCGTTATGCCGGTGATCCCGGTGCAGCAGCGGAATAGCTCTTTATGCGCTTTGCACCAGTCCATACACAGCTTAGTGACTTCACGGTCCGGACGTTCCCCGCGCTCCCCCTGCTGATTCATGATCAGGCCCATCGTTGCATTGCCGGCCAGCGGCCATTCGGATTTATTAACAGAAATATTCATGGTTGGTTCCTCCTAATATTATGATGCAATCCGGAATCCTGCCGTTTCCTGCTGCAGCTGCCATAGTCGGCATGCAGCCCTTTTGCCGCCAGCAGAGCAGGAACGTCTCATGGAAGACCAAGCCACTGTATCCATCAGTTCGGGGATAGACATATGGCGGAAACTTACACCGCCGATACGTATCTCCCTATGATTGCACTGGGATCTGGCACGTTTGAACAAACCCCATTTTTGTATAAAAAGCAATCGCATTTGCATTCTTGTCCCATACGCCTAACCAGATTCTCTTTACTTTACGTTCGATCGCAATTTCCATTGCTTTATTTAGCAGGCATTTCCCAAGACCATGTTTTTGGAAGGTGTTCTTTATATAAATCCTCTCGATCTCAAGGGATTCATCACCCATCTCTTCAGTCTGGGCCTCATCTGTATTGACCTTTAAGTATCCGGTGAGCTCCTGGTTCAAAAAAACAAAAAAAAATTGCGAAAAGCGGTTGGACAATTCTTTTTCCAGTTGATTTAAGTTAAATGCCCTATCCAGATAGGCCTTTTATAGTCATTTAAGCAGAACACTCCTTTATGTCATCAATAATTTCTCTTGTTTCCCCTTTTGACATATTCCCAGTCTTTCTCTACATTTTTTCTTACTCTCTGAAGAAAACCGGACATGACTTCGGCTTCACTGCCGGAGAATCCCGCTAATGCAACGAGATTTGAATAATCATTTTCTCTTTTTATAAAAGGATAAACCCGTTGCCCTTTCTCTGTCGGATAGAGTTTTTTAATTTTGAGGTTATGCTCATCCGCTTTCTTTTCAATAAATCCGTTCATTTCAAGTTTTTTTATCGCACGGGCTGCTGTTGTCCGGTCTGCTTTTATCATCTCCGCTAACTTTTCTTGAATGATCCCCGGGTTTTCGTAGATTCGCACCATGTACAAGTATTGCCCTTTAGTAAGGTCAAATTCTTTGAATTCTATATTGCTTATCGAATCTAAGGCCCTTGCTATCATTCCAATTTCCCGAAGAATTTCCTGCATAGTAGAACTCCTTAGTGCAAATTTTTGTTGCAAATACAATAAAAAAGACATGAATTAAACTTACTCTAATTTTGTTGCACTTACAACAATTAAATATATTTTCAAGTTCAAAAAAAAGAGCCTCCGCTCCCGGAGACTCTCACCTAACCAGCCTTACGGCTGCATTATTTCTTGCTGGTAACTTCAAAAATCGCAAATTTCAGGTAATGTCCTTCGTCCACACCCAGGATTTGCGGATGATCCTTGCCTGCGGCCCGCCATTCAATCAGTCTCAGCACTTTGCCAGCATCCTTCGCTGCTTCAGCAATGGTGTCCAGGAACAGCTGCGGCTGCATATGGTACGAGCAGCTCGCTGTCACCAGGTAACCGCCCTCGTTGACCAGCTTCATGCCGTGCAGGTTGATATCCTTGTACCCGCGGCAGGCTCCAGCTACAGCGCTTTTGGTTTTGGCAAACGCAGGCGGGTCAAGAATGACAACATCCCAGGTGCGCCCGCCGCCTGCTGTCATCGGCTTCGCCGTATCGGTTTTGGCTGCCGGCTTACCGCCGGACTTGGCTTCACCCGTACCCGTTGCCCGTTCGGAACGTTCTTCTAAGCCTTTTACCTGATTACGCAGAAAGGCAAAAGCATCATCTACAACAAACTCCACGCGGT
>CAKMKL010000299.1 GCA_927443375.1 uncultured Paenibacillus sp.
CAGTCGATAGCACTGTACGGGACACGGAGATAAAAGCGGCATGGTAGATCGTCCCTGTAATAAAGACGGCTCTGTAGTTCTCCAAAGTCCAGGCACGGCGCCAAGCGTTTTCAGAAGATGCGTTATGTCACTCTTCCGGGGATCAAATCCACATTTGTTATTTTGCTCATTATGAACATCGGGCATATTCTGGATGCCGGCTTTGAACTCCAATATTTGCTTGGCAACGGACTTACTGTGGACTGGTCGCAGACTATTGATATCTTTGTACTGAAGTATGGTATCTCTATGGGGAATTATTCTCTGGCTACGGCGGCAGGGATCTTCAAAACCATCGTCAGTGTCGTTCTTGTATTCGTCGCAAATTATATCGCTAAACGCCTCGGCGAAGAGCGATTAGTATAGAGGAGGAAGCCCATATGAAAGCTGTGACGAAAGGCTCAGGCCGCATTGAGCCGGTTGTATTTCATACGATCAACACGATATTTATGCTCTTTGTGGTAGCCATCACGCTCTATCCATTCCTCCACACACTGGCTGTTTCTTTTAATAACGGCAGTGACACTCTTGCCGGTGGAATATATTTCTGGCCCCGTGCCTGGACTTTGGAGAACTACAGAGCCGTCTTTATTACAGGGACGATCTACCATGCCGCTTTTATCTCCGTGTCCCGTACAGTGCTATCGACTGTATTCGGTGTTTTTCTGACTACGATGCTGGCGTATACACTGGCGCAGCCACAATACATTCTCCGTAAAAAAATTGGCATGCTGTTCATCTTGACCATGTATTTCAATGCCGGACTGATTCCAAATTATTTCCTTATTAAAGAGTTAGGACTGCTTCATAGCTTTATGGTCTATATCCTTCCCAGTTTGGTCAGCGCCTTCAACCTGATTATCATCCGTACGTATATCCGTTCCCTCCCGGCCGGCCTCATAGAGTCGGCAAAAATCGACGGTGCGGGAGAATTCAGAATTTTCTGGAAAATCATCTTTCCACTGTGTACTCCTGTACTGGCAACCGTAGCTTTATTCATCGCCGTTGGCGCATGGAACTCCTGGTTTGACACGTTCCTGTATGCATCATCGGATATCAAGCTGAGCACACTGCAATATGAAATGATGAAGCTGCTCGGTTCCACCATGAGCACGAACAATGATCCTTCGCTACTGGCGGGCAATCAGCACAATCAGATGCAGGCTCTGGTAACCCCTGCTTCCATCCGTGCAGCAATCACAATCGTTACCGCCGTGCCCATTTTGTTTGTCTACCCTTTTTTACAGAAGTACTTCGTGGTAGGATTAAATTTGGGCAGTGTTAAAGAATAACTGAATAAATAATATTTAAATGGATTGGATGATAATGATAACCGTTTCGGCAGCGACCGAAGCGGTTTCTCCTGTTGAGTAAGGCTTAACTTTCCGTAATCAAAATATACAATTAAAGATGGTGATGCCAATGCTTAAGGTACTGTTTGCTGACGATGAGCCGCTGATGCTTGAAGGGCTCCGCTTCCTGGTGGACTGGGAGGAACTGGACTTTGAAGTGTGCGGCGAAGCTCTGGATGGTGAAGATGCGCTGCAGCTTATTCATAGCACTAGGCCTGATTTGGTTATAACCGATGTACGTATGCCGGTGATTGATGGCCTTGAACTTATTAAGACCTTTGCTGAAAGCGATTTCCAGCCGAAGTTCATCATCTTTAGCGGTTATGCTGATTTTGAGTATGCCAAGGAAGCCCTTAGATACGGTGTGTCCAATTACTTGACCAAACCCTTGGATGAAAAAGAATTAATAGAGGCTCTGCAGACCGTAGCTGAACAAATACGAGCTGAGCGCAAGCTTGCTTCACGGCAGGAATTGATTGCCGCCCTCATACAGGCTGAAAATGTATCCCGTCTTCTCATGCGGGAGAATACAGCTGAGGAAGTGGAAGAGGCACTTAAGGCGCTGGACATACATCCAGGCTCCCGGATATGCTGTGTATTAGCCCAGGGTGATTCGCTCGACAGCTCACATTTGCGGGGACCAGTCTATTCCATGAGTGCTAAGGAAATGTTTCGCAATATAACCGTGTATCCTTTTATGGCCGGGAGCCATAAGCATGGCTATTTGCTGGTATCCCCGCCGGAAGGCCCGGAGCTTGAACCGATGCTGCTGGCAAGCTGGATCGATGAAATGCGGTCTCAGTTTAGCAGCCAGGTTCTTTTCTCGGCAAGCCTTGAGCATCAAGGTACCGCATTTCTGAAGGCTGCGTATCACGAAGCCCTAGAAGCTGAAGTATTACAGCCGGATTTGAACACCTCCGAAATTGGTTTCTACCAGAAGCAGAACAAGGATCAAATGGCGCTGCTTCCGTCAGGGTTGAAGAAATCACTGCTCCAATCGGTTACCGAAGGGCAGCTTGAACCATTAAGCTCCCAGCTGAGCGATGTTTTTACAATTTTCTCGGCGGATAGTACTTCAAGTGCATGGATCGATGCGTTCCTGAGCAACATCAAAGCTGAATTGCTCCGTGAAATTGATGTAAGAGGAGGAGACCCGGCATTATGGGCGGATAAATGGTTTCCCCCCCGGGTAACCGCCTGCTGCCTGCCGCTGCTTGAGAGGCAGACGAAGGAGGATCTGCACGAGGTTGCGGAATGGTTCGCCTCAGCGGACACCAATCAGGAGGATACGCTTGTTACAGCTGCGATTGACTATGTCCGGGCACACTATCAGGAGAAGCTGAAGCTGCAGGATATTGCAAAGTACTTACATGTGAATTCTGCCTATCTGGGACAACGGATCAAGAAACGGTATGGCATCTCTTTTAACGAATTTCTTCATAAATACCGGATTGAAAAAGCCAAGAAGCTGTTGTGCCGGACGGATATGTGCATTTCGGATATTTCGGAACGTGTGGGCTATGCGGATGCTGATTTATTCGCTGCCAAGTTTAAAGCGCTGAATGGCGTCTCGCCTTCCGTATACAAAAAGGGCTGATTCAAGGGGGAGGAGAGCAGCATGAAGCGCAAAAGGAAACCATCAGCCATCGTCAATGATATCCCGCTCAAATACAAATTTCTGTTTATCTATTTGCTGTGTGTTCTGGTCCCCATACTTAGCATAAACGGCCTCTTTTATGTTCAGATCAGCCGTAATGTCGAGGCTCGTGAAAGAGAAAACCTGGAGATTTCTGTAGACCGGGTGGTTTACGATTTCATGCAAATCGTAAATGAATGTGTGGCGATCAGCAATACGGTTGCCGCAGACCGTACCTTTAATGAAATGATGGATTATGCTTATCCGGATAACGAGGCGTATTATGAGGCGTACAACAATGTTCTAAGGGATAAGCTGCGCCAATACAGCAATCTGCACTCCTATATTTATTGGATGGGCGTGTATACTACGAATCCGACGATTCAGAACGGAAACAGTTACTTTATTTTGTCCGAGAGCGACAAGATGAGTGAATGGTACCGCAAAATTTCCAGTGATTCGGGCAAGGTACTGTTAACCTCATATCAGGGAACCAATCCGCTAAATCCGCCGCAGCAGGAGGTGTTTGTCAGTCTTATCCGCAAGCTGGATAACTCTGCAGGGCAGCCCTATAGTAAATATCTGCGAATCGATCTGCGGTTGAACAATGTGCAGCAGCTTTTCCAGAAGGAACGCGACTATTTGAAGTTCAAGCTTCTGGATGAGCAGAATCGTGTCGTCCTGGAATCAGACCGATCCTTCTATTCATTGGAAAAGAATGCATTGCTGGAAGTAGACGCTGGCGGCATCCAGCCGTCCAAGCAGATTGTCCGGAATTTGGGCACCGCAGGCTATACTCAGGGCTGGAAGCTGGTAGGAACACCAGAAGGCAGAAAAAGTAATGGCGAGATGAGCCATGCGCTTCGTATTTCGCTGATTTTTGCTGTATTGACTATAATCATTCCCACTCTATTAATGATTGTTATTTTACAATCCTATAATCTGAGGGTAAAGCTGCTCTATAAACATATGAAGCTGGTCAAGTACGAACAGTTTGAGAATATTGATATGTATGAGGGTAAGGACGAGATCGGTGGTTTGATCCGCAGCTTCAATCTGATGACGGAGAAAATCCGCAATTTGATCAATGATGTGTATAAGCTGGAAATCCAGAAAAAGGACCTTGAACTCGAGCGGGTAAGAGCCGAATTGAACTATCTGGAAAGTCAGGTGGACCCGCATTTCCTCTTTAATACATTGAATGCCATATTGGTTATTTGTAAGAAATACAAGTATGAAGAGGTTACCGATGTGATCCGGAATTTAGCCCTTATTCTGCGCAGGCTGCTAAGCTGGAAGGATGATCTGATTACCGTTGAGGAAGAAATATCTTTTATCGAAATGTACCTGCAGATTGAAAAATTCCGCTTTCAGAGCCGGTTCACTTACGATATTGATATCGACCCTGCCGTGCTGAATTGGCGGATTCCCAAAATGAGCGTTCAGGCACTGGTGGAGAATTCCTGCAAGCATGGTTTGCAGTCGGTCAAAGGTGCAAGGAAGATTCACGTCTCTGCTTCCAGGAATGAAGCTGGCCTGATCATTACTGTGACGGACAACGGAAAGGGAATCGAGAAGGAAAAGCTAAAATGGATCGAGTCCCATCTTCAATCGGAGCAGGACTCCGGACAAAATATCGGGCTCCGGAATGTTTATAAACGCCTGATGATGTACTATAACTCCAGAGCCCGGTTCATCATTGAGAGCACTGAGTATGAACAGACGGCGATCATCATTCAAATTCCCATAGACCTGGCATTAGTCCCACAAGTGGAGGAGTCCCATGTTTAAAGTAGTTTTAGCTGACGATGAAACGATTGCATTAGAGGGATTAAGAACGTTAACGGATTGGGAGGAACTGGGCTATGAAATCTGCGGCGTGTGCGAGAATGGGGAAGATGCGTTGACCACAATTGATGCATGCTCGCCAGATCTTGTGATAACAGATATCCGCATGCCCGGCATCGATGGATTAGAGCTAATTAAGCAAGTACGCCAGTTGGAGATGGAGCAGCCCCTATTCATCGTTCTCAGCGGTTACGGCGAGTTTGAATATGCACGGACCGCAATCCGTTACGGTGTGAGACACTATTTGTTGAAGCCTGTCATTGAAGCGGAATGGGAGAAGGCGCTTGCTGACGTTACGGACGAGCTGGAAATGCGTGTCAAACGCAAGATGCAGCAGAATATGCTGGCGAACCGGCTTCTTCCCGCTGCGATCGCCCGTATGCTTGAAGGACAGTGGACCGAGCCGGAAGAGGAGATTGCCGAGCAAATGGATGGTCTGGACGAGACCGTTTCAGGGTGGACTTATATCCATGTGGAGGGCCCCAAAAGCAAGATCACGGAAATCTGCCGGAAGATGGCCGGGGCGGTGGGTGCATTGTTCATTGATTTGCCAAGTGATCAGGCGGGGCTTGTCGTGGAGAGCTCAGCATCAACCGCGGAACTGGCAAGGCGGGTGTATACCGAGTTGTCACCGAACAGCAGCGTGAAAGGGTCCGTGAGCATTGGGCCAAGTGTGCAGTCTCTGCGTGAGCTGCCCGTATCCTATATGATGGCTGCAGGGGCTGCCGCCCGCCATCTTTTTTATTCGGAAGCAAGCGGACCGATTGATTCAACCATGGATGCCCGGATCCGGCTTAGCTATAATCTTCCTTCTGCGGATCTGACAGAGGAACTGATGGGCGCAGTGGAACGATTGCAGGAGCAGAAAGCCTTGGACCAATTGAAGGAAATGTTCAGAATGTTTGAAGTGAATCGAACTGCACCTGAGGTTGTGCAGATGACCAGCATCGATATTATGCTGAAAAGTATGGAGCTGGTGAAGGAATTCGGAGGGAAGGCTGAGCAGTGGAGTGATTCCTTTGAATTTTTTAAAACCGAACCCAAGTCGCTTGCAGTGCTGGAAGATATCTTAAGGGATTTGTTGAATTCATGTATGGAATATATTAAGCAGCATAAAGAACGCGGATCCGAGCATCCGCTTATACAGGTAGAATATTTTTTGAAGGACAATTATTCCAGGCCTTTAACCGTAAAGGAAATTGCAGAGCATTTTTATATCAATCCGGTATACCTGGGCCAGGCGTTTATTAAAAAGAATAGCATCAGCATACTAGAATATATTCATAATTTGCGTATTGAACAAGCCAAGAAGCAGTTGATTGAAACGGGGGAGACCGTCAGGAAGATTGCAGAGAATGTGGGTTATGTTCACTACCACCATTTCTTAAGAGAGTTTGAAAAGCGGACGGCACTGAAACCGGTCGCTTACCGCAACCAGGCTGGAGCTGAAGAATGATGTGTATTGTTCTTTAGTATGGGGCGGATATGAAAGCATCAACAGTTGAATAATGGAGGGAATTATATGACATTTCAATTGAATCAAGCCATAGGAAAGGTTCCGCCTAACGGTAATCCGGTGGTTGCAAATCGATATGGGGCTGATCCGTATGCCCTGGTATTCGCAGACCGGGTCTATTTGTACATGACCCATGACGCGCTGGAGTATGACGGGAACGGAGAAGTAAAAGAAAACACATACAGCAGTATCAATAAAATTGCTGTTATCTCCTCCAGTGATTTAGTCAACTGGACCGATCATGGCGAAATTGCAGTTGCGGGGCCGGAGGGGGCGGCCAAGTGGGCTACCCAGTCCTGGGCGCCTGCGGCAGTCCACAAGGTGATGGAAGGCAAGGACAAATTCTTCCTGTATTTCGCCAATAATGCCAGCGGTATCGGCGTTCTGACGAGTGACAGTCCGGTGGGACCATGGATTGACCCTATTGGCGAGGCGCTTATCTTACGTTCTACTCCGGGAGTAGAGGATGTAACCTGGCTGTTCGACCCGGCGGTTCTGGTTGATGATGACGGCAAGGGTTACATCTATTTCGGAGGCGGGGTACCGGAAGGAGAATATGTGGAGCCCGGTACAGCACGGGTGATGATGCTGGGAGATGACATGACCAGCGTAGCGGGTACTGCTGAGGTTATTTCTGCCCCGTTTATGTTCGAGGATGCCGGCATACATAAACGGGAAGGCGTCTATTACTATACCTATTGTTCAAATTTCTACGATGGGGAACGGCCGGAGGGCAGTCCTCCTGCGGGAGAGATTGCCTATATGACGAGCGACAAACCGATGGGACCCTGGACATATCATGAGACGATATTGAAGAATCCGGGATATTTCTTCGGAGTGTCAGGCAATAACCATCATGCCATTTTCCAATTTCATGATGAATGGTATATCGCCTATCACGCACAGACCTTGTCCAAAGCACAGGGGATTGCGAATGGCTACCGTTCGACGCATCTGGGCCGCCTTTTCCATAACGAGGATGGGTCCATTCAGGATGTTGAAGCAGATTATAAAGGGGTGCAGCAAATCCAGCCTTTAAACCCTTATCAACGTGTACAAGCGGTAACCATAGGGTGGAGCGCAGGCGTAAAGACGGAATTCGAGGCAGCGGCAGGAGAATGGCTTGTGACGGATATTAACAATGGCGACTGGATCGGGTTATCCGGGGTCGATTTCGGAAGTAAAGGTGCCGCAGCATTCAGTGCCTCTGTCATAAGCCTTGAGGGCGGCGGTACGATTGAACTGCATCTGGATGATCCTGCAGGTCTGTTGATTGGGAAACTGCCTGTTCCTGCCGCTAACATTCCGGGGAATCCAATGGAGTTAAAAACGGAGGTTGCCGGAGTCGAGGGGACCCGCGATCTGTACCTGGTGTTTACAGGTAGTACAGGGACGCCATTATTCAAGCTTGTATCATGGCAATTCATGCAGTAGAGGAATTCATCCAGGGAGGGACAATACAGTGAATACCGCTACGCTTACTAATCCCATTATGTGGGCGGATGTTCCGGATGTTGACGTAATCCGGGTCGGCCCTGCATTCTATATGGTCAGCACAAGTATGCATTCCATGCCGGGCTGTCCGATTATGAAATCGGTTAACTTGAAGGATTGGGAAATTGTAAATTATGTATATGATACCTTTGAGGATAATGATGCCCACCAGCTGCTGGACGGAAGAGGTATTTATGGAAACGGTTCTTGGGCGGCATCTCTCCGTTACAAGGACGGGGTATTCTACGTTTGTTTTTCATCCAATGACATGGACCGGTTCTATATCTGCCGCACGGAGGATATTGAACATGGAATATGGAAGCGCTCGGTGATACCGGGACTTCACCATGACCCGGGCTTGCTGCTGGATGACAACGGCCGCAATTATGTGATCTACGGTAATGGGGATATCCGTATTAAGGAGCTGACGGAAGATCTTACAGCTGTGAAGCCGGGCGGAACCGATCAACTGCTGCTCGAAGGCGAACGGAAAGACATCGGTCTGCGGATCGAAGGCTGTCATGCGTATAAGATGAACGGTTATTACTATTTGTTCTTTATTGAATGGCCGCAAACCGGAAATATGCGCAGACGCCAAATCTGCTACCGCTCGCGGGAGATTCTGGGTCCCTATGAACGGGAAATTATTCTGGATGATGATCTGGGCTACCATAACAATGGTGTGGCGCAAGGCGGCATTGTCGATACCCCGGATCATGATTGGTATGCTGTGCTGTTCCAGGATCATGATGCTGTGGGGCGGGTTCCCTGCGTGCTTCCTGTGAGCTGGGAGAACGATTGGCCGGTTATCGGGATTGATGGCTCCGTTCCCCGAGTGGTTGAGACAAAGCTTCCTGTTGCAGAACCGAAGCCTCTGGTAATCAGCGATGAGTTCGACTATGCGACCAACCGCCTGGCCCTGAACTGGCAGTGGAACCATAATCCGGACAACGGACTGTGGTCTGTAACAGAGCGGCCGGGCCATCTGCGCCTCCGCACGGGTCCGTTAACAGACAGCATTCTATTTGCACGCAATACGCTGACGCAACGTACGGAAGGTCCGGCCTGCAGCGCGGAGACAGTGTTAGAGATTTCAGGAATGAAGCCCGGTGACCGGGCAGGAATGGTAGCCCTGCAGAATGGGTTTGGCACGATAAGGATTGCAGCCGGGAAGCCGGGACAGTTCAGCATTGATATGTGTGTTAACGGCGGCGAAGGCCGCGAGGAGACTGTGGAGAGTATCATGTTTACCGGGGAACGGGTTTATCTCAGAATTGACTTCAATTTTGAGGATAGCCTTGACCAGGCACAGTTCTTCTATTCGGAGGACGGGGCGGTGTGGAAGCCAATCGGCCGGACGCTGTATATGAAATACACGCTGGATCATTTTATGGGGTATAGAATTGGCCTGTTCAATTATGCGACTAATCAGTCCGGCGGTTATGCGGATTTCGATTATTTTCATTATCATAGGCGGAATTAGAATAAGGTCTGCAGATGTACAGAGCTAACCATGCCACAAATTACAACACAAGGGGCGGCCGCGTATGGACCGCCCTTTGAATTAGTTAGAAACAGCTTTCAGACTCTGGTTCCTGAGTTAGGACTGGCGCCTCTAAGGTTCTGCCAGAATCTTCGGCTTTTTGGAGGCGAGTGTTTCCCGGTAAGCCTTGGGGGAGTAACCTGTAAGCTGCCGAAACTGTCTGCAGAAATGCTCCACATTGGCATAACCGCAAAGCGTTGCGACCTCGGCAATTTTATGCGGACCAAAGCCAAGCTTTTCCTTGGCCAGCCGAATCCGGCAATGAATGACATCCTCTATGCAGGATATACCGAAGGTGGATTTGTATATCGTTTGCAGATAGCCTGCGCTGATATGCAGATATTCTGCCATTAAGGAAACGGTCCAAGGATGTCCGGGGTTATTGTAAATAGTCTTGCGCAAATTCAGAAGATTATAATATTGCGGGCTTAGCTTGTCTTGGGACGCTTCGCACAGTTTATTGAAGATAATTCTAAACAGGTAGTCGATGGAAAGCTCCCGGTAGTCATTCTGAAAAGTATGCTCATAGGTCAGCAGCTGAAACAGCTGATGGCAATAGCCGGGGTCTGGAAGCGAGAAGGGAACACCAACAGGCAAAGTGGTTTCTGTAATATAGGATTCGTCTGCATCGAAACGGACCCAGTCGTTAACGTACTTATTGGAACAAGCACGGTAATAGATAGTGTGCTTAGGAGGATAAAGAACAGCACAGTGGGCTGGGAATTCCTGTAATTCCCCGTTCACTTCAAACAACGCCGCAGTTTGTGTGAGCACCAGAAGCCAGGCATCATGGCCCTCGGGTATACTGAACACAAAATCGTCAGGATGAGTAGCATCAAATTCGACATAGTGAATCTTGGGCATCAGCTGCTCCTTTCTTTGGATAGATCAATTATTGAACTGGATATATCATTGTTTGGAATTCACTATTTTTCTATAATTATATTGTAAATTAAGGATTTTTGGAAATACTTATGAATTTTATTTATGATATGCGAGTATCCGGTCATTATAAAATATCAATTTATGAAGCGAAGTCTGATACGCTGATATTCAGGGAGGAGTAACGGGATGTTAAGAGAAGTGCGTGTTGAAAATGGTATTGTTCAAGGACTGCCGGCAGCGGATCCGCGTATTACCAGCTTTAAGGGGATTCCGTTTGCAGCCCCGCCTGTGGCGGAGAACCGCTGGCGTGCTCCCCAGCCTGTCCAAAACTGGAAGGGGGAATTGAAAGCGTTTGAATTTGCCCCGATTTCAATGCAGGCCCCGACGGTCATAGATGTGAATAATATTTATACCCGCGAGTGGGCGGTAGATCCGGATCTGCCGATGGATGAGGATTGCCTGTATCTGAATGTCTGGACACCTGCCCTCAGCACAGATGAGAAGCTCCCTGTCTTTGTATGGTATTTTGGAGGAGGACTTCAGGTCGGCCATACGGCTGAAATGGAGTTTGACGGCGAACGCATTGCCCGCAGGGGGATTGTTGTTGTGACCGTCAATTACCGGCTGAACGTGTTTGGCTTTCTTAGCCATCCCGAGATCACTGCCGAATCTCCCGATGCTCCAGCGAATTTCGGACATCTGGATCAGCAGGCGGGCACGCAGTGGGTAAAACGCAATATCGCTGCTTTTGGCGGAGACCCGGACCAGATCACAATAGGAGGACAATCGGCCGGCGGTGCAAGTGTGCTGAGCCAGCTGACCTCGCCGCAGAACGAAGGATTGTTTCAGCGGGCCGTGATTATGAGCGGACTCTTTACCCCGCTGTATCCGAACAACCCCATGCCTCCGCTAGACCGTACCCTCAGGCAGGCTGAGGAGGAGGGGGCAGCCTTCTTTGAATTTATGGGGGTGTCTACGCTGGAGGAGGCCCGCAGGCTGGTGGCCGTATATATCCGCGATAAAATGCTGGAGTACGGCAGCTTCTGGGGAACGGTCATAGACCATTCGTACTGTCCCGGTGATCCTTATGAGCTTTTTTTGAAGGGGCAGCGCCACAATGTGCCTGTCATGCTGGGAAATACTGCTTCCGAATTTATCAGTGTTCCAGGCGCCGGCAGCGTGGAGGAATTCAGAGCCATGGCTGCAGAAATGTTTGGCGGGGAAGCCGAAGAATATCTTAAGCTATGCGCCGTAGAGACAGGAAATCTGGAGGTAATACTCCACAAGGCTTCCGTGAACAATATTGAATATGCAGCGCGTGTTGCCATTAAGGCCAATAGTAATTCCGGCAGCGGTGCTCCGATGTACTATTACACATTTGATGCCGACATTCCGGGCTGGGATGACCCCGGAACCTTCCATTCGGTGGATCTGTGGTTCCACTTCGAAACACTGGCCAAATGCTGGCGGCCTTTTGTGGGCAAGCATTATGATCTTGCCCGCCAAATGTGCAATTATCTTGCCTATTTCATTGGCACGGGCAATCCGAACGGCAAGGATTCCTCAGGTGAGGAGCTGCCGCTATGGAAACCGTGTACCCAGGGAGCACCTTACGGTATGGTTTTCGCGGACAAGGCAGAAGTGGTGGAGGAGCCGCCGGTTGAGGTTATGCAATTTCTGGTCGGGCAATTTTTCAAGCGTAATCCAATCATATAGGAGAGGGGAATGAACGGAAATGAACGGGAGTAAGCAGAATTATAAGATGCAGACAGCACCGGCCGGATATGACAAGGAGAAGGAAGGCATTGCCCGGGGAACGATCCGGACGATCGAATATCCTTCCAGAGCGGTAGGCAACACCCGGAAGGCGATGGTATATACGCCGCCCGGCTATTCCACCGGGCAGGAATACAGCGTCTTGTATCTGCTGCACGGGATCGGCGGGGACGAGACTGAATGGTACAATCACGGCAACCCCCGGATCATTCTGGACAATCTGTACGCGGAGCAGATGCTGAAGCCTATGATTGTTGTCCTTCCGAACGGGCGGGCGATGCGGAATGACCGGGCGGAAGGGGATATTTTTGCTCCCGACAAGATACAGGCCTTCGAAACCTTCGAATCGGATTTGCTCGATGATCTTATCCCTTATATTGAAGCGAATTATCCGGTCCTGACGGACCGGATGCACCGTGCCATTGCCGGATTATCCATGGGCGGGGGGCAATCCCTGAATATCGGCCTGAACAATCTGGACCGTTTCGCCTGGATCGGGGCGTTCTCTCCGGCTCCCAATACGAAGCTGCCTGAGCAGTTGTTTCCGGAGCCTCAGAAGACCGCAGAGCAACTCAGCCTGCTATGGTTATCTTGCGGAGATCTGGACAATCTTAAGCATGTCAGCGACCGCACGCATGCGTATTTGTCGCAGCATTCCGTGCCTCATATCTGGGTGGAGGAAAACGGCGACCATGATTGGCCGGTCTGGAAGAACGGCTTATATCAGTTCTCTAAGCTTATTTTTTAGCTGACCGCAATATAACACAACAAAGGGCGTTCCCGGCAGACCATTAAGGCTGCCGGGTACGTCCTTTATCTTTGAAGAAATGAATTTAGATGAGCAGGTTATACGCTATTGCTTGTTATGCCAATGCACTATTTATTGGCGATGGCATCGGCACGCATTTTAACGATTTTTTGTGCTCTTTCCGTATCTACGGCAAAGACATCATTCCAGCCGAGACCGGTTACATCGCTCTTCAGCTTGGTCCAGAGCTTATCGAATTCTGCCTGGTCCTTGGCGAAGATCATTTTCCAGGAGGTGTTCTTCACATAATCCGAAATCTGGCTCCGTTTGTTCTTAATATCCGAGGAATCCGACCCGAGACTAGTATTAATATTTGGAACGATATCGATCATATTGTTTTTCTGATAGTATTCTGTCGGAGTGATTGCATTATAAGTCTTCTGCCACTCCGTAGTCAGAGCTGTCTTGTTCGCCTCTATGGTTGAGCTCCAATAGGTATTGTTATAGAATTCCTTCGTATCCGGATCTATTACAAAATCGCTCATGATCATAGTGTTAAGCTTGCTTTGGCCATCCTGGTATCCGCCGCCGCCGTACTCTTCAGGAACAGGAGTATTATCTTGGAAGGCCGTTTGTCCTACTTCAGTCAGCTTGAACTTGCCGTCTGCCGTCTTTTCATAATTGAAGCCTTCGAATCCATTGGTATAATAGCGCAGACCTTCAGGAGAGGCTAACCAATCCATGAACTCAATGATTCTGTCCGGATTCTTAGCTTTTGAACCCACGGCAAATACTCTTCCGTTCCCGAAGTAAGCATCACTATTCTGGATAATATGGGTATCGGCGATCGGAATGGCCACATTACCGTCACCTTTATTGCCTCTTTCAATCGTATTGTAGAAGCCTCTTTCCCATGAATACCATAAGAGCAGAACCTGTTTATTCGTCAGCTTTTCAGAGACCTTATTCCAGTCCTGGGATGGCGAATCTGGGTCAACCAGCCCCATTTGATTAGCGTCATAATAGAACTTAAGGATTTTTTTGTACATACTATTGTCGTCAACGAGCGGAACAATATCGCCTTTTGCATTTAACTGTAGGGTTGAGGTTCCGTCTGGCTGCTCATAACCGTACCAGTTACTGAGCCAGCGTACATTTTCCATACTTCCGTTATCCCAGTCCTTCCACAAGGTAATCGGAACGATCGGCTTACCGTCGGGTGTCTTGGGATACTTCTCCTGCATTTGCTTCAGTGCATTCAGAAGATCAGTCAGATTGTTCAGCTTGGGAGCCCCTATTCCCTTGTAATAATCCCAAGGCATAAGCGGACTGGAGTAGGGGAGTTCTTCCGAGAATGTTGTCGGGGAAGTATCGGATGTAAAGGTCGGCAGCGCATAAATCTTGCCATCCGGATTGATGCTTTCGAATGCCGCATTGAAAGGCTTAAAGTGATTGTCCACATATTGGGACAGGTACTCCGTATTCTTGATCTTATCCGTGATATCCATAATCATACCTGCCGGAATCAGTTCCTCCAGCTGGCTGTTATCAATAATCAGGAGGTCTCCCAGATCTCCCGATGCCGACCTTGTCTTGTACAGCTGATCACCGGCAACCTGAGGAGACAGAATATTTAAGGTGATATTGAACTTGTCTTTAATCAGTTTGCCGTACCATCCGGTCTGCTCCCCCTGGTAATTTGCCGCGTTATCAAACACGGTAATGGTCAGCGGTTTGCTGTGGTCGATCCCTGTAGCCGGAGTGGATGACCCGGTTGCTGTACTTGCATTGTTGGAATTGCCACTGCACCCGCTTAATGCAGTTGTTACCAGAAGTATAGCAGTGCCAAGCCACATTGAGGATTGTTTCGCCAGCTTAATGTTTTTACTCATTTACAGCCCCCCAAATGATTAATTTATCATCATTGTGCCAATTAACCTTTGACTGCACCAATGATAATTCCTTTTACGAAAAATCTCTGGAAAATCGGATACACCAGCAAAATAGGCGCGACAACAATGATCGTAACGGTCATGCGGATGGATGTGGTGGTTTGCTTGGTGGACAGACTGGCCATGGCGGTGGATCCGGCATTTTGCAGATTGACCATGGTGGATAAGGAACTGGCCTGATTGATGTAGTTGTACAGAATAAACTGCAAACTGTACAATTTGGTGTCTGTAACCAGCAGCAGCGTATCCTGAAAGGAGTTCCATTGGTTCACTGCCGAGAATATGGCGACTGTCGCGAGAATCGGTTTGCTGATAGGCAGGATGACCTTGTAAAAGATCGTTATAATCCCGGCACCGTCAATACTGGCTGCCTGCTGCAATTCCTTCGGCGTGGATTCTACAAATGTCTTCACAAGAATGATAAAAAAGGGAGCTACGATGGACGGCAGTACGTAGGCCAGGAAACTGTTGGTGAGATGCAGGGATCTCATGGTCAAATACCAGGGGATAATACCAGCGTTGAAGAACATCGTAATAATGGTAAACCGGTACCAGAATTTTTTCCCCCACATATCCTCCTGGGCAAACATGAATCCCAAAAAGGCAGAGGCCCCGACCGTCAAAAGTGTGCCTATTACCGTTCTCCCCAAAGAAATGACAAAGGCATTCCACAGACCCGGTATTTTAAATACGTCAACATAGTTCTGGAAATGGATTCCCCTCGGCCAAAACGCAATTTCGCCTTTGGCGCTGAGATCGTTGGCGCTGATGGTATTGATGATGATGGAGTAGAACGGATATACGCATATAAATGCAAAGAGAGAAAACAGGACATAGATCACAGCAGAAATCATTTTGTCGGCCAAACTGACCTGCATTTTTACTTTTTTGGAGATGCGGCTGTTACTTTTCTTGGCATTCGGCGCCAGTTCTGTCTGGTGGTCACTCATACGATGCCCTCTCCTCTTAACAATTTGGACAGTCCGTTTACGGAAAAGAGCAGCGCAACACTAATCAGGCTTTTCAGCATACTGATCGCAACGGAAACGGAATAGCTCCCGCCCCCCATGGCCAGATTGTACACATATAAATCCAATACTTGTATGGTGTCTTTGTTGAAGGCATTCTGGAACACAAAGTATTGCTCCAATCCGTTATTCAGGAAGCTGGCAATCTGGAGCATTAACAGCACAAAATAAGTCGGCATCATACTTGGCAAAACCACATGCCGGATGACCTGCATTCTTGTAGCACCGTCTACATAAGCAGCTTCATAAAGAGATTCATCAATCCCCATAATGGCCGCAATATACAAGATGGCTGACCAGCCGAGTGATTTCCAGGTGATCCATATCCACATCGTAATCCAGACATGCTCCGAGTTCTGAAGGAAGAGGACAGGAGAATCAATAAGCCCCATCTGGCTCAAAAATCCGTTGACGACGCCTTCACTGGAGAACATGGAAAACGCCAGGGAATAGACCAGTACCCAGCTGATAAAGTTCGGTAGGGTAGTTACAGTCTGGATGAATTTGCGGAAACGGACGGCTTTGATCTCTGTCAGGAAAATGGCGAAGATCATGGGGAGCCAAGAGAAAAGAATACTCAGCCCGCTAATGCCAAAGGTGTTTTTGATGACCTGAAGCAGCTGATCGACCTTCACCTGGTTTTCTACCAAGGAATGAAACCATTTGAACCCGACAAATGGCGCTTTGGACAGCGGAATCGGCGGCATATAATCAAAGAATGCATAGACCCATCCATAGAGCGGGTAGTATGCAAAGACAGCCAGTAAAACCATAAAAGGTGATATATACAGGAATTTCCGTATCGAATTGCTTCTCATGCTGTGACTACGCATAGGTTCTCTACCCCCTTTGTATAATTGGAGTTTATAACAGGTATGCTCTCCTCCTTTCCTTAGACATTGACTCCTTGCCGGATGCCTAATTTTAACGTTATGTTGCACCTATCAATTCATGATGGTAACGCTTACATAACTATGCAACTATAATAAGTTATTGATTTCTCTCAAACAATGACCAATCCTCACGACTTATTGATCTATTATTAGATAAAACCGTTAAGGGGGAGATGCACCCCTTAAAATTTTACATAAAATTGAATAAATTAAATTTATTAGAGTGATCTGCTTTTCAGGAGAAAAGCAACAAATGTACATGTGAAAGCAACGTCAAGCTATAGATCGAAAGAGTCGCCTATGATTAAATACATAAAGAATAAGCATCAGTTCTTACACCTAATCTTCGGATTACACGAAAGGATGAATACTTTGATGAACAAGCAACAGCTTGGCTTGACCCCACCTATGGGGTGGAATTCCTGGAACACCTTTACATGGGATATTAACGAACAGCTTATCCGGGAAGCCGCCGATACACTGGTTGCAGAGGGGTACAAGGATGCGGGATATGAGTACATTGTGATTGATGATTGCTGGAGCCTGAAAGAAAGGGACAAGGATGGCAGGCTGGTTGCCGATCCGGTCAAATTCCCGAATGGAATGAAGGCGCTTGCAGATTATATCCATTCCAAGGGATTAAAGTTCGGGATGTATTCTTGTGTAGGCACACATACATGTGCAGGATATCCCGGGAGCTTTGAACATGAATTTCAGGATGCCGAATTGCTGGCAGAATGGGGCGTAGACTTTTTGAAGTATGATTACTGCTTCAAGCCCAGACACATCTCAGGGGAGCTGCTGTACAAACGAATGAGTCTGGCGCTCAAAAACTGCGGAAGAGACATTCTGTTCTCGGCATGTAATTGGGGGGAGGACAATGTATATCACTGGATTCGTGAATCAGGCGCCCATATGTACCGGTCTACAGGAGATATCCAGGATAGCTGGGATTCGATCAAGGGTCTGGCTTTGTCACAGCTGGATAAAGCCTGTTATACGGGAGCCTATTGCCATAATGATATGGATATGCTGGTTGTTGGCATGTACGGAGGCAGTAACAGCGATTTTATCGGAAGTCAGGTCGGGGGTTGCAGCGATGTGGAGTACAAAACCCATTTTTCGTTATGGAGCATGATGGGATCTCCGCTGATGATTGGCAGTGACATCCGTAAAGCCAATCAGGCCACCAGGGATGTTCTGATGAACGGGGATTTGATTGCCATCAATCAGGATGTGGAAGGCCGCGGTGCTTACCGCATCAAGCCGGAACCGCAATGGTTTCATGCGGATGATGTGTTTATGCTGGTGAAAGTGTTAACTGACGGAGACGTTGCAATAGGCTTCTTCAATTTAAGTGATGGTCAAAGGGAAATGTCGCTGCAATTCTGGGATATCGGACTACCTTATGCTTCCGGAAAATCGCTGTCGTTGTATGATTGCTGGACGCATCAAGAAATAGGCATCTTTAAAGAAAGATATGCTCCAGTAGTTCCGGCTCATGATTGCCTGATTGTGCGGGCGAGCCTAGTGTAAAGGGATCATGAACATGAATAGGACATGCAGAACCTGCGGAGTTCCCTTAATGACCGATGATGTAGCGATATACCTGAAGCTTGTTACGCGAAATGCCCAAGATTTCCTGTGTATTGACTGTCTTGGCGAGCAGCTGAAAAGCGGCCGCAGCCCCATTGAGAAATTGATCAAATATTTCCGGGAATCCGGGAATTGTGTGCTGTTTCGCTAAGCCGGACTCCTGACCGCATCCGTTTAGCCGGAAATATCAATACTGGCTGCCGCAGGATGCTCCATGATGACCTTTCTATATTCCGACGGCGTGTATGAGGTTGCTTTTTTGAATACTTTTGAGAAATATAACGGGTCCTGGTAGCCTACCGAATAGGCCAAGGACTGGATGGATAACTGTGTGTTTTTCAATAATTCGCAGGCCCGCTGAATCCTGAAGGCGGTCAGATAACCGGAAATGGATATGCCGTTCTCTTCCTTGAATAAGCGAAACAAATAGCTGCGCTCAATGTTCACATATTCGACTACGTCCAGAACCGATAATGAAGGCTTCCAAAAGTTGCTTTCAATGAATTCCTTTGCTGATAAGGCATAATCCTTTTTAAGAAAAGCTGTGTCACTAGGGTAGTGTTCCATGTAATAGGACAACAAAAGATGCAGCCCTGCATCCGAACGCTCCCGTTCAAACGCTTCAATTCCGGCAGTCTTGACCATTTGAAAGAGTGGTATGAAATCCTGCTGCGATGCCTCCAAGACCGGATGACCAGGCGCAATGTGAATCATCGACAGGAGGCGTGAAGCTTCAAGTCCGTTAAATTCAATCCAATAATACTCCCACGGGTCCTGCGGATCGGGATAATAGTAGACTTCCATATCAGGAAATATAACGAAACTTTCGCCTGCCGTTAATGAAAAAGTTGTATGGCATGTTCTCAAGTAGCCCTTACCGCTTACAATATAGTGCAAGGCAAAAACATCGCGGACACCCGGCCCCCATTTGTGTAAATTTGCAGGTTTATAACCGTTTCCTTTACAAATCGAACTCTCTCTGAAATCGTAATCCATTGACTTCATAGGCTTCACCTATATCCTTTGCATCAAGTTCACAGCTCTCTGTTTCGTATACAGCCCGATTATACCATTATCCTAATTTGTAAACGCTATGCTTATTTTGAATTCATAGATTGTTTGAGGGGGAATGAAAAAGTATGACAACCGCTAGTAATCACTATTCAGTTACCTATACTAATCCGATAATGCCTGGTTTTTATCCGGACCCGTCAGTGTGCAGAGTGGGAGAAGACTATTATTTGGTGACATCCACATTTGCTTATTTTCCGGGTGTACCGATTTTCCGTAGCCGTGATCTTGTGAATTGGAAGCAGATCGGCAATGTGCTCGACCGCCCTTCGCAATTAAACTTACAGGGAGCCGGGCATTCCGCGGGGATTTTTGCCCCAACGATACGTTATCATGAAGGTAAGTTCTATATGATCACAACTAATGTAACCCATGGCGGGAATTTCGTTGTGACAGCAACCAATCCTGCCGGGCCGTGGTCTGAACCTTATTTTATTGAAGGAGCCATAGGGATTGACCCTACCATTTTCTTTGATGATGACGGAAGAGCCTATTATTTGGGTACAAGGCCTAACTCAACCGGAGTACGATATGACGGCAACTGGGAAGTATGGATTCAGGAACTGAACCTGGAGACCATGGAGCTTGCAGGTGAGAGCTATGTACTTTGGAAAGGAGCCATGACAGATGTGATTTGGCCGGAAGGGCCGCATCTGTACAAGAAAGATGGTTTCTATTATTTAATGATTGCAGAGGGAGGAACAGGACCGAATCACGCGGTGACCGTTGCACGAAGCCGGATGCTGACAGAAGGCTACGCCGGCAATCCGAATAATCCGATTATTACGCATCGTCATCTGGGCAAGCATTATCCGGTTATTAATGTGGGGCATGCCGATTTAGTTCAGGCTGAAGACGGTCAATGGTTTATGGTGATGCTCGCTTCACGCCCTTATGGAGGCAGCTATAGTAATTTGGGGCGGGAGACATTCCTTGCTTCAGTGATCTGGGAGGACGGATGGCCTGTAGTCAATGAGGGCCGGGGAATTCTGGAGGAGCAGGGGGTCATGGGATTGACGCCGGTTCCAGTGGAGCCGCAATTGCGCTGTGACCATTTTGACAGTGACAGGCTGGCACTTAAGTGGATGTTCTTAAGAAATCCGCAGGCGGATTTATATTCATTGACAGAACGTAAAGGATACTTGCGTCTAAAGCTAAAACCCCAGACGTTCAAGGATCAGGATAATCTCAGCTTTGTCTGTCTGCGGCAACAGCATTTTGACTATGCAGCAGCTGCTGTGATGGAGTTTGAGGCGCGGAGCATCCATGAATCGGCAGGTTTGGCTGTCATTCAAAATGAAATGTTTCATATCCGGTTCGAGCGCGTGCTGCATGATGACAAGCAAGTCTTACGAGTTGTGACCTGTATCAATGGCCAGGAGACGAACGTTGCGCAAACCGATGTTGATGCTCAGCGGTTGTACTTAAAGATGGCTGCGAGAGGCCAGGAGTTGAGCTTCTATTACAGCACCGATGGTAATCAATATCATTTGGCTGCAGAACATGTAGATACGAGTAGTTTGAGTACCGAGGTGGCAGGCGGATTTGTAGGCTGCTGCATAGGAATGTATTGCACAAGTAACGGTACAGCCTCTGACAATGTGGCAGATTTTGATTCGTTTGAATATGGCGGATACTAAAGCGAATACCCATCCTATCTAATACAACTGAATATGGAATAAACGAGGAATCTGGAGGGGGATAGAAGCTCTTTAGGTTCCTTTTTTTCTGCCTAAAAGTAAAGATGAATTTTAAAAGGAAATAATTGTACACGAGGGAAAGTTGAATTATGCTGGGTAGAGAAGATGTCCTGTACCATTTACAGTTAGGTAAAGATTAGGCAAAGGAGATGTGAACACTGCCGGGGTACGATTTTCCTAGA
>CAKMKL010000300.1 GCA_927443375.1 uncultured Paenibacillus sp.
CCGCTTTTCGCAAATATCCGCCGTGGTTGTGCTGGGCATGGTGGTGGGAGCCGTCATATACAATGCCATTTTTCATGCGGGGTATAATTTCCTCTGGCTTACCAATCAGGAACTGCGGCTGCAAATCGAGCAATACCGTAAAGATATTAAAACTCTTAAGAAATATAAAAACACCTCGACGGTTATCCGCGAGATTAAGCTCCGCACCGAGAACAGCAGAAGCGAGGAAGGTGCAGCCTCCCTGTATCCGGTATCCCTGAAGGAAATTATCCGCCAGATGAGCTCTGATCTTGAGCCGATGCGCGGCCGCAGCATGTTCGACATCGATACAGACGGCAAGCTGGCCCGGCTGCTGCTGGACGGCAAAATATATATCGTGCGCGAAAAGGAATACGCGGTTAAAATCCGCACCATGCTGGTGATGGAAGGTGTGCTGCAGATCTGGGTGGAGATTCATCCCTATAAGCGCACCTGAACGGTCAAAGCTTGCGGGCGTACAGGGAGCAATTCATGTTACAATAGTGGACAGGTATATCCGGATTAAGTATGGGGCAACACCAACGTTTGTTATCCTTTGATAAGGGAGCTGCCTGTCCATGATTATGCTAATCAAGTATCTGCTGTTTATTCTGCTCGTGGTGTTTATGACCGGTGCCGCCGTATACAGCCTCTCTTCCCGCAGAGCGACTGACCCGCTGGAAAGGGGCCGCCGGCGTTCCATCATGAATATGCTGCTGGGTGCCATGCTGGTCACGCTCTCGCTGATGTCCATGTTCCTGTTCCGCGGCTCCACGATCAGCGTTATTGTAGAAGCACTCTTTCTGGTCATCGGTGCCTTCAATGTTTTCTCGGGGCTGCGCAGCTATGGATATTACAGCCGGAACCGAAGAAAGGCCTGAACTCTCACATCCCCAGGAGGCGTCACCATGAAAATCAATTTACCTGCCAGTAATCTGACAACCTTACCGGACATCACCAAACCATGGAGTGAGGTCTCCGATCTCAATCTTTATCAAAATCATTTCGAACAGCTTCCGGAAGAACTTTTCAAAATGGATAATCTGGAGATTCTGAACATATCGGCCAATCGGCTGAAGGAGATTTCACCCCGAATCAAAGAGCTTAGTGCACTTAAAATGATAGACTTCGGCCATAATCAGATCCGCTTTATCCCGCCGGAAATCGGTCAGCTCGTGCAGTTGGAGGATTATCTCTATCTTCATAATAATTGTATGGACACCGTGCCGGTTGAACTCGGAAACCTGGACAAATTAAAATATCTGAATCTGAGCGATAATCAACTTATAGATTTACCACCCGAAATCGGAGCTCTTGCAAAGCTTGTAGAACTGCGTGTCATGAATAATAGATTAGGCGAACTCCCTAAGTCATCCGGCAATCTGAAAAATCTCCGGGAGCTGCATTTGAAGAACAACCGGCTTAGGGTATTACCCGATATCTTCGGGAGGCTGACCATGCTGCGGGTGCTCGATGTTGAGGAGAATCAGCTGCAGGAGCTTCCGGAGTCACTGGGTGCCTGCAAACGGCTGAGACGGCTGAATTTGCGGACTAACCGGCTTGCTGTGCTGCCGGAAGCCGTCGGCGGGCTTACCAATCTGCTTGAGCTGGATTTGCGCAGCAATGGTCTGACAGAGCTTCCCAAATCCCTGCTTAACATCACCAGCCTGGAACGGTTGGATTTAAGATGGAACCAGCAGCTGAATATACCGGATTGGCTGGGCCAATTAGAAGAGCGCGGCTGCATCGTCTATTTGTAAAAGTTACTTTGTCAGATAACGTATTGTTAAAAAGAGACTATCCCCCGTTTGTTGCGGAATAGTCTCTTTTCTTCGTATGCTTGTTATTTGAAGCCGTCAGCCGTGATCAATCGACTGCAGCATCAGCACGGCCTTGGCGACCATCGTATCATTATAGCTGATTTCGATCTCCAGCTTGCAGGTACGGCGGCTGATTTCCAGCAGCTTCGGCATCACGATAATCGAATGCTCAATCTGTACCGGCCGGATAAAATAGGTCGACATGTTGTCCAGCACATAGTCGTTTCCGGTGATGTCTTTGGCCGCCTTGAAGGCGGAAAGGGTCAT
Organism: uncultured Paenibacillus sp.; assembly: GCA_927443375.1. Classification (GTDB taxonomy): domain Bacteria; phylum Bacillota; class Bacilli; order Paenibacillales; family Paenibacillaceae; genus Paenibacillus_AQ. Next base: position 2,106 of record CAKMKL010000300.1, read on the forward strand.
CAGCGTCGACAGCACGCCTTCGGATATGGTTCCCAGATCCGTCGCCATCTGAGGCGTGATGAAGCCGTGAAAAAACAGCTGCCCTTCCTCGTCCCGCTCCTCGGCAAAACCGTTCCAGATCAGATGGTCAAACGTTTCCCCCATTTGCGGCTGGTTGCTGACATCGCGCAGGCTCTGCAGCACCTCCCGCCGGGTCAGCGAACCTACCAGTTTGCGGTTGCGGTCCACGATCGGCAGGAAGTCGATCCCCTCCCACATCATGATCTGCGCCGCAGAAGCCAGCGAGGTCTGCAGGACTGCCGTAATCGGGTTCCGGATCATCGCCTTTTCAATGCTCTGCCCCTCGCTCAGTTCCTCTACGTCACGCCGGCCCACGATCCCGATGACCCGGTTCCATTCATCCGTTACCGGAAAACGCTGCTCTCCGCTGGACTGTGACAGCTGCCGGAGTTCACCGACGGTATTGGAAATTTTCAGGGTGTTGAGACGTGGCTTCCCATCCAGAATATCTTCTACGAGCATAATCTTTTTCTTGATCAGCCTGTCGAAGATCGCCCGGTTAATCATCGATGCCACCGTAAACGTGTCATGTCTGGAGGAGATTACCGGAAGATCCAGCTCGTCCGCCAGCGCCTTAACCTCGCGGCTGGTCCCGAATCCGCCTGTCACAAGCACCCCCGCTCCCTGCTCCAGGGCAAGCGAGTGCACATCCTCACGGTTTCCCACGATCAGCAGGCTGTCGGCATCAATATAGCGGATCATGGCGTCGACCTTCATCGCGCCGATAATATATTTATGAAGATGTTTGTTCAGTCCGTCCGCTCCGCCGAGTACATGCCCTTCGACAATGTCGACCACATCCCCGAAGGTAAGCTGGTCAGAGATATTCCGCGGTTTCTTCTCCACACGGACCGTGCCGATCCGTTCCTTGGTAATGACGATGCCAAGATTCTCGGCTTCCTTCACCGCGCGGTAAGCTGTCCCTTCACTGACAACCATTTCCTTCGCCAGCTTGCGGACAGAGATTTTGGTGCCAACCTTGAGACCTTCGATATGCTGCAGCAATTGTTCATGCTTCGTAATGTTATCGCCTTGTCCTTCCAACTGTTACACCCCCATACCCCGATCTGTACTACTCTGTACTCATTATACACGCTGGGAACAGCAGAGTACAACAGCCCGCTGCAGGTGATTCAGAGTTGATTCTAAGATTCTATGAGGACTATTTTGAGCATAAACATTCTCCATTTTATGTTAAAAAACCCCTAAACCACCTATACCGGCAGTCAGGGATTTTTATGATTTTCTATAGCCGCTGTGACACCCGGGTCTCTTCATTCCACTTGCCCTGCCACTGCTCCAGCTTATGCCTGCGGACAGCCTCCAGCTGCTTCTGCTTCTCCTCATCCACCCCGATAATGAAATGGAGATGGGCGGCTATAACCAGAAAGGCAAAGATACACCAGACAACGCCGAATCCCAGCACCCAGCTGGGCCCTTCCTGAAAAGACAGCTTCGGCAGTGCATAGAGCAGCATAGCCAGCGCAATCAGCATATACATGCCATGCTTAAACTTGTTTCTTTTTCTCATGCAAGACAGCTCCTTCGCTCCCAAAAGATTGTTCTACTTAAATCTATATCTCTACTCTATGAACAGAGTGTCCGGATTATGAGACAAGTCTAAACAAAAAAATTATGGCCTGAGGCAAATGCTATAGCACGTGCTGCTGTCATATGAGATGATATAGACAATTTTTAGGAGGCGATTGACATTGAATCATGCATTTAGCTACAAGGAATACACGATCCGTAAAAAGGTTTTTTCGATTATGGGTGCCAAGCTGCACATTTATAACAGTTCGGAGGAGCTTGTCCTTTTCTCCCAAATGAAAGCGTTTAAGCTAAAAGAGGATATCGCGCTATACACCGATGAGAGCATGCAGAAGGAGCTTTTGCGTATTAAAGCCCGCAGTGTGATTGATTTCAGTGCAACCTATGATGTGCATGACTCGGAGACCGGTGAGCATGTCGGAGCGCTGCGCCGCAAGGGCCTTAAATCCATTCTGAAGGATGAGTGGGTGATTCTGGACCGTCATGACCAGGAAATGGCTCTGATTAAGGAAGACAGTACACTAATGGCGCTTCTGCGCCGGTTCATCACCCTGATTCCGCAAAAATATAATATCGAGTTTGACGGCAATGCCATCCCTGCCTACAGGCAGAACTTCAATCCCTTCGTCACCAAAATCATTGCGGACTTCTCCGAGGACCGGACCGGTCAGCTTGACCGCCGGCTTGGCCTGGCTGCAGGTATTCTCCTGTGTGCTGTAGAGGGTAAGCAGGACTAAAGTAAAAAATAGTTATAGTAAAAGCAGGGTGCTCTCCAGCCAAATAGGCCGGGGAACACCCTGCTTTTTCTGTTGCCGCCACGAGGGGAAGCAGATCACTGGCCGCCGTACATCTGTGCCAGACTGTCGGTAATAATCTTGTTCACATCTTCAATGACGACACTGAGACGGCGCTCAGCGTCAAACAGCCGGCGGATGCCGAGATTCAGGTTCAGCACCTCGAACAGCTTCTCCATTTTTTCCATTTCCTCTTGCGGCGGCATCTCTCCGCTCATCATCCGCTGCTGCAGCTCAATCTGGCTCTGGCGGAAATTATCCAGCATCAGTTTGCTCTCGGGATCGGCTTCGATCACCTTCATAGCACTGCTGATATCCGAAAACTCAGTGCTTTCTTTGATGGCCCTTGCCAGTTCGTGTGCTTTGTCGATTACGTTCATGATGATTCCTCCTAAAAGTTTTGTGAGTTGGACTTCCTTGAATTCTCTTCGTACAAAACTGGCTTCGGAAGCATTAGCTTAAGTTTTGTGAGCTGGACTTCCTAGAATTCCGCCTGGTACGGCTTTTTACAGAATAGGTCAATCACCAAGGGTCAGATGTCTCCATATGATGAATGATATGTAACCCTAAAGATTCATATTGCCGGCATCATGCTGCCTACCGGAAGGAGATCCACGATGTCTAAGTACAAGATCCCGGTCCAAACGGTCCACTCGGGCATCCTGCAGGAAAACGCTGTAATGCTTGGCGACAAATCCATGAAAAGGCTCAAAATACCGGCACACGGAACCGTTCAGCTTACCTTCGGCTCATTCAGGCAGGAGGTCACTGTCATCCCGGTCCCCAAAGCCGACAGCCTGCGCGTAAACGAAGGGTTAGCCCGGCGGCTTGGCTTGAGAGGGCGGCCGATGCTGAATGCCTCCTACAGTTCCGGCAGCCGCATCCTGCGGCTCGGTCCGCTGATTGGAGTGCTGGTAAGCCGGGACCATCCAGACCAGCCGGACAGAGTGTTCGGACAGATCACGATGTTCTGCCGTGAGCTTACCAATGCCTGCCATGCGCAGGGTGCCTATGTATATTTCTTTACCCCGGAAGCGCTGGAGACACGCAGCTCTTCCATTCAGGGCTGGGTATACGATGAGGGCTGGCGGAAGCTGAGTCTTCCTGTCGCTGATGTGATCAACAATCGGCTTACCACGCGAAAGGTGGAGAACAAACCTAGCGTACAGCATTTTTTGGCAGATGTAAAATCGCGCTACGGAACGCATTTCTTCAATGAAAAGTTCCTAGACAAGACAGAGGTATTTGAAGCACTGGCACAAGATGCGGCCCTGCAGCGCTATTTGCCGGAATCCCATGCCTTTAACGGCTTTGCTGTCTTAAAGAGAATGTGTAACAGCTACTCTAGCGTATTTCTGAAACCTGTGCGCGGCAGTCTCGGAAAAGGCATTCTGCGTATTTCCAAAGAAGAAGGAGGCTACCGGCTGCTGTCGACTACACCTCTTGGCACCCGTAAACAAAGCTATCCCAGTCTGGCGAAGCTGTTTCAGTCGATTTCCCCTAAGATGAAAACCACCCGGTACCAGATTCAGCAGGGCCTTCCCCTGATGGAGCTTGGAAAACGGCCGGTAGATTTCCGGGCACTGGTGCAAAAGAACGGCACCGGTAAATGGGGGGTCACCTCCATTGTCGCCCGTACCGCCGGCAGCAACCATTTTGTTTCGAATCTGGCGCGGGGCGGCACGCTCAGTACTGTCCGTGAGGCGGTCGGAAAAAGCAATCTGCCGGCAGGAATGAAGGAAAGCTCACAGGTGCAGCTGCCGCGGGCGGCACTGGCGATTGCCAGAGGTGTCGAAACTTACATCCCCGCGCACTTCGGGGAGCTGGGGATTGATCTCGCACTGGATCAGTCGGGACGCATTTGGCTGCTGGAGGTTAACTCCAAGCCGTCCAAAAACGATAATACACCGCTTAATGACCAGAAGATCAGACCATCCGTGAAACAAATGATTCTATATTGCCGTTATCTGGCCGGGTTATAAGGAGGACATCATGACAGACACAGCTACGGGGTTCCTTGGCATCATGACAGGCCGCCGCCAGGGGTATCCTCCCATCGCAGAACCGGAGTTCTGCAGTCAGTTATGCGCTGCAGCCCCGCTGTATGATCTGAAAGTGCTTGTCTTCCACCCGGAAGGTGTGTCCACCGACGGCCAAACGATCAACGGCTATGTCTGGAAGGAGGGCCGGTGGCAGCCGACGCTGGCAGCAGCACCCGATATCCTGTATAACCGTTGTCTATATTCCAGCCTGCAGCAAAAAAAGGCGGCTTCCGCTGCCATGGCTGCACTCCACCGCACACTTCCCTGGTCCCGCCCGCTGCCTGATAAGTGGGGAGTCTACGGGATCCTGCTCCGCAGCCGCAAAGCTGCAGCACTGCTTCCTGAAACCAGGCTTTATACCGGTAAAGAGGCTCTCAGTACTATGCTTGCAGAAAGAGAATACGGTATATTTCTAAAGCCTATGGCAGGATCGCACGGCAAACGCACGCTGCATGCTCTGCTCCTCAGCAGCAAAGCAGGCGGCGGAATCAGCATCTGCGGCCGCGGCGAAGCGAATGAATCCTTCCGGCATAATTTCAGAACGCCAGATGAAGGACTGGATTGGGTTCAAGGCTTCATCGGCAAGCGCCGCTATATTATACAGCCTTACCTGGACTTGACCAGCAGTGATGGCCAGCCCTTTGATGTACGTGTTCTGATGCAGAAGAACGGACGGGGTGCCTGGACTTTAACCGGCATGGCCGTGCGGCTCGGCCGGCAAGGGACTCTTACTTCTAACCTTCACGGCGGTGGGACAGCGGTTCCTCCACTGCCCTTTCTGCTTGCAGAGTACGGAAAGAGCGGAGCAGAGCTGCTCGAAGAGCTTGCCGCTGCAGCTGCTCTCCTGCCTCCCCTGCTGGAGGAATCCTGCGGCAGACTCGGGGAACTGGGCCTAGACTTCGGCATTGATGCCGGAGGCAGAATCTATCTGCTGGAAGCCAATTCCAAGCCAGGGCGCACGGTGTTCCGGCTGACGGGTGACCGCCGGGCTGCTAGACTCGCAACCGAGAACCCGCTGCGCTATGCGCGTCATTTGCTGCTCCATTCAGCGGCAAGCCGCATGCTTGCTACTCGGACAGCTCCGTTACAGACAGGAGAATGATATCAATGGTTCCTAAGGAGGATTCATCAATGGGTCTCACTTTTTGCAATGTGCATTTCACCAAGCAGCCCCAACGAGTTGTCTATGTCTCGGGTGAATTGATGAAAAGCCTAAAATTATCCGGCAAGAAAAATATCCGGCTGCGTCTCGGCAAGGATGCCATCCCGGCCATGATTAAGCCTATCAAACGGGCAGGTAAGCATCTGTTCCTGGCCTCCGCTGTGAAGAGCGCGATCAAGGTGCCCAAAACGGGCGGAGTCTATCTGCGTAACCTGCAGAATGATGAGGTGCAGCTGGGTCCTCTGGTCGGCATCTTGTCTGACGGGCCAACCACATCGGCGAATCCATTCGGTTCGCGTACCGGCTTCATCAAGCAGCTGCTGCGGGAAGGCAGCAATAAATGCTATATTTTTGCGTTTACACCGCGCGATATCGACTGGGGGCAGGAACAGGTTAACGGCTTTTTTCTGACGGCCAGCGGCAAGTTCGAACGTAAAATCGTCCCGCTGCCGGATGTTGTGTATAACCGTCTGCCGAGCCGCCGGGCCGAAACCTCACCTTATATCAACCAGCTCCGCGAACGGTTCGGACGGAAGAGAATTCCTTATTTTAACTGGAGCTTTTTCAATAAATCGGATATTTACCGGCTGCTGGAGAACGACGGCGCAGCGAACCGCTATGTCCCTGAAACTGTGAGTAACCCCAGCTCAGAGAAAATGCGCGATATGCTTGACCGCCATCATTTCGTCTATTACAAACCATCCGCCGGCAGTCTCGGACACGGAATATACCGGCTTACTTACCTGCCGAAGAAAGGGTATTTCGCCCGTTACCGTAAGAAAGGTAAAAATGTGCTGCTGCGCTTTACCAG
>CAKMKL010000301.1 GCA_927443375.1 uncultured Paenibacillus sp.
AACATCTGACGAGAATTTGCATTCTCAAGATGAATTTCTAAAGCGTTAAAGACGCTGTGAAAATCATCCGTTTTGGATCTCACCGAAGTGATCTCCAGATACTCACTCGTTGTTCAGTTTTCAAAGATCAAGCTCGTTGTCAGTGATGATTAGCTCGTCACCAGCAACTCTTATAATATATCACATCCAGCCGTTCAATGCAAGCTCTTTTTTTTCAACTTCTTTCCGAGCTCGGCGTTGATGTTTCGCGGCCAGAAATAGAATATATCATATACGATAATACAATGCAAGCTTTTTTAGGATTTATTTTTCAGCCCCTCTTTCCGCCCTATCAGCTTAAGTAATTATGTCTGTTCATTAAGGACGCCCCGTGATTGGAGCAGTGGTGTAAAGAAGTATTCCCTTATGCACTGATTCACAGAATACAGGATCTGATGGATAAAATTCAATCCGCTGTGCAATCCTCAAGCATTCTCATGCTCACGCTTCAGCGCAGACTGCGTCCATGTATCAAAATGATTCGGAATGGACATAGTAACGGCAGTTCTGACTAGACTATGCTCACAACCCTTAGGAGGCAGACAGGTATGGACACGCACGAATTTGTGGAGAAGTTTCAGGAGAACCAGCGGAAGGCAGAGAAAAATAAACGCCGGGGCAAAGGCTCCCCGGAAGCAAGACTGGCTAATAAGCAGCACAGCACAAACAAATAAACGAGGGTTAATAATTTACCACGTGAAACATTTACACAGTTAATTCATCAAAAAAAGCAGCAGCCTGTTCTGTGAATCCAGAACGGACTGCTGCTTTTCGTCTTCTACAATATCCGCGTACCGTCGGGTTATCGGGTTATTTGCTCAATTTTGCTACGTTTACGGCTACCTTCTCCAGCTTCGCTTTGCTCAGGGACTGATCCGGCGAGCTAAGGGTCACATAGCGGTCATCCAGCTTGAAGGTCAGCATTGGGATATCCGAAGGTGTATACCATTTGGCGCTTGTTCCATTCGCGAGCTTCACCGTAGTTCCGTTATAGTCATACGAGTAATCCCGCGGAGAAACATTCACACGCATATGCTTGAACAGGAAGGAGACACCGTCTTCACCGCCGCCCACACTTAAGAAGCTGTCCCCGTTGATCATCTGTGCCGGTGCATAGGCCGTTTCAAAGCCCTGATAGTCTGCAAATGCTTTGGTGATCTGTTCTTTTTGCGCGGCGGTATAATTTATCGGAGCTAAGGTAATGACCGAGCCGTTATCCGGTACCGGCGTGCCGGAGCCGCTTCCGAGAACGACCTGATTGGCCGAAGCATTGAAGGTTACCGGTACATTCAGGGCATCCGCCAGTGCACGGACAGGAAGATAAGTAGTGTTGTTATAGGTAATTGGAGACAGTGTTTTGCCGTTGCCGTCTACCGGTGTATAGGCGGCTCCGTTGACCTTGAAGCCGATGCTGTGATTCAGATAGACGCTGATCTTCTGCAGATTGGTTCCTGCATACACACCAGCCGAGCCTGTAACTGCCATCCCGAACACCATTGTTGCTATGATCATCTTTTTGCTTTTCATTTAATATCGTCTCCCTTATAGTTGTGTTGGTTGTTTGTGCTGTTCTTTGCTATAAATCAATTTAACCATGAACTTATTTCTAACTTGTATCCGGATTGTAAAGAAGCATTTCGAAGCCCCGCTATCTATAATTACCCTCTTTTCTGCAACAAAGGGGAGGCTCGCATGATACAGCAACAGCCCGGGCCAATCTCCAAAGGAGGATGGACCGGGCTGTTCTGGATAAGGTTTTGAATTAACGGCTGCGGGAGACAGCAGTCTTATAGACCTCTGAATACAGGATTTCTCTATATAATTGAAATTCATTTAGACGGATGGGCCGGGGATACGTCATAATGCGCAGCGGCAGATCCGGCTGTCCGGTACGCAGCGGGGGCTGGACGTAATCATAAGGATTCAGGTGGAAGCCCAGCCGCTCATAAAATCCGATTCTGCGCTGCTCCAGGTCTCCAGCCGGCGGCTCCACCTCCAGCAGCACCGGCTTGTCCGAACGGGCAAGATAGCTGTTCATCAGTTTATAGCCGATTCCACTGCCGCGCGTAGCCGGGTTCACGGCGATATGCTCCACAAAACGCAGCAGCGGAAACTCCCATGCTGCTAAAAAGCCAATGATCCGGCCGGAAGCCTCCTGCTCGGTAAAGATCCGGTAACTTGGGTTGTCCAGCAAAGCCTTCTGGCCGTCATAGCTTCTTATCTCGCTGACAGGAAACGAGGCTTCCATAAGGGTGTAGATCTCATCAAAGGCTGAAGGGTTCATATAGGCCTCCTCGCTTTCCGGCAAGTCTGGAGTTCTTAAATCTTAAATCTGGTTTAGCTTACTCTACTAATATATTAAACCAGGTTATTTTAGATTGGACAGCTCATTTGCCGTAGTGGCAACATGCTCATATGCACGGCTCAGCTCCTGCATCGCCTGGCCCTGATGCTGCGAAAAGCCCATAATGTCCTGAATAGACCGGTCCATCTGCAGAATGGCCTGCTTCATCCCGGCCAGCTGGCTGTGGATATTCTGCACAAGCGAATGGCTGTCATTAGCCAGCTTACGGATTTCTGTCGCTACTACGCCGAAGCCCCGGCCTTGCTCGCCCGCCCGGGCCGCCTCAATCGCAGCATTAAGCCCCAGCATATGGGACTGATCGGCAATCCGTTTGACAGAGGACAAAATTTCAAAGCTGCTCTCGATATCACGCACCATCGCTTTGGAATGGCCAACCAGCTCGTCCAGACGCTCCGTAACGCCATGCGCTGAGCGGGTCACTTCTTCTGAGGTTGCGGTCATTTCCTGGACCAGGGAAGACAGCTCCTGTGCCCCGTCCTGAAGGGCAGAAGCCCGGTGCGTGGACACCATAGCTGCAATGACGCCAACTACTGCCCCATTCTCGATAACCGGCACCGCTGACGAAAGGTAGGGTATTCCAAAGGCCTCAGGCCCCCGTTCTTCACGCTGCACTGTTCCAGTCTCAAAGGCTATGTAAGAAACGGTCCCTTTGAATTTCTCCAGAGGAGCGCCTACAGGAACCCTAAGATCAATCTGCTGACCCGGGAGATAAGCCACCACCTTCTCGGTATCAGCCAGCACCATAGCAGCATCCTCCGGATACGTCAGCTGGATCACACTAAGCATGTCCTGCAATTGTTGAATTTTATTCACTAGCATGGGTCATCAACCGCCTGTTCCATAAATATATGATCTGAACTGATTATAGCACTCCTTTTTTTCAAAAAAATGCTTAATGTACTTGTAAAAATCTCCACTGCCGGAACTAGTTAAAATCGTTTGAACCGCATCTCAAGCGCTGCATAATAAGCTGGTGAAACAACCGGCTGAGCTCCCCGCAGAATCTCTTCCATGTAATATACGGGCGGGGCTGTCTCGGCTTGTTTGTTTACAACAACAAAAGTTACCGCTGCATGGGTCGTCCTGTCCGTAAGCTGCACCGGCACGACAGCAGGGCGGTATAAGCCTTCCGCCACACCTTCCCGCACATACAAATAATTAACCAGACACTCCGGTGTGATCCGGTACACCTTACCTTCCGCTTGCCGCTGGTTTCAACCAGATCCGCCCGTCCCCCATCGGCAAGAGGCAAGGTAAAGGCTACCTGAAAGCCCTCCGCCACACCGCAGCCCTCTACGCTGCTGAAATCCTCTTCCCTTCCTGCCAGCTGAATACGCCGCAAGTCCATGCAGCTCCCATAGGCAAAATAAAGCAGCTCCCCGTTAGCCTTCAGCCGGTAAAGCTTCCAGTCTCCTTCCGGAATTGCAGCATATTGCTGATGCGTGTGCCTGTACACATAGATCCAGGCTTCGGTCACACCAGTGTCGGTCGTTACCTCTGTCACCACCCGCTCATAATCATTCCGCGGATCACCGGGACCGTAATACTCCTCCAGCTCATCAAGCCGCTGCAGCACTTCCGCTGTCACTTCGTAGAGTTCACCGGCCACTGTGCCTTCCGTCTCCAGCAGAACCGGATAACCTGATCCCGTATCGGCCAGCGTTCCCTTTGCTAGCGCCAGCAGCGAGAATAATCTGCTGTCCCCCAGCAAATCATGATACTGTTCGCCCTGCCGCAAGGTACCATACACAAATACTTTTTCCATAGTGGCATTCCTCCGCCTGCATAACGCTTTCTCTGCATTATACCAAAAGAGTCACAAAACCTTCTTTAAAGATATTGCTGTGAATTAGCATCTGGTACTAATATAACATGCTATACTATACATTAGTTGCAACCATCACGATTATATAGGAGAGGTACATTTGGACAATCAGCGCTTCATTGCACCTGAAATCTACAATCTGACTTCGGAAATGGAACAGCATCCCCCGGATAAGATTGCGCTTAAATGGCTTCATGAGAACGGAAACTTCGAGGAAATCACCTATGGTGAGCTGCTCAGCCAGGCCAGCCGGCTTGCCGGAGGGCTTGCCGGTCTGGGACTTCATAAAGGCGACCGTGTGCTGGTCATGGTTCCGCGCCGGATCATCGCTTACGTCATCTATCTCGCCTGCCTCAAGCTGGGACTGGCCGTTATTCCTTCTTCCGAAATGCTGCGGGCCAAGGATTTGTCCTACCGCCTGCGGCATTCGGAGGCCAGAGCGGTCATTGTCTGGTCAGAGGTTACCGGCGAAGTCAATAAAATCACGGAAGATCTGCCGGCTCTGGACTACCGGCTGTCGGTATCCGGAAACAAGGATGAGCTTGAAACCGGCTGGAGCGATCTGGAGAGCCTGATGGACGGGCAGCCGGATTCCCGTCCGGCCCTGGCCACCAGCCGTGACGATATCGCCATCCTGGCGTATACCTCCGGCACAACCGGCAATCCGAAAGCTGTGGTACACACCCATGGCTGGGGGTATGCCCACCTGCGAATCGTTTCACCTCAATGGCTGGATATCCGCAAATCGGATACCGTATGGGCTACGGCAGCTCCGGGCTGGCAAAAATGGATCTGGAGCCCGTTCCTGACGGTGCTCGGCAACGGTGCCACCGGCTTTGTCTATAATGGTTCTTTTCATCCCGACCGTTATCTGCAGCTCCTGCAGGATCAAGGCATCCAGGTATTATGCTGCACGCCTACAGAATACCGCCTGATGGCCAAGACAGAAGGACTGTCACGGTATGACCTGTCCAAGCTGCGTTGCGCCGTGTCCGCCGGTGAACCGCTCAACCTGGAAGTCATCAACACCTTCCAGCATCATTTCGATATTACGATCCGCGACGGTTACGGACAAACAGAAAGCACGCTGATCATTGCTGCGCTGAAGGATGATCCGATCCGGATCGGGTCCATGGGCAAATCGATTGCCCCCGGCATTGCGGAGATCATTGATGATCAGGGGAATCCGGTTCCTCCGGGTGTAGTTGGAGATATCGCAGTGCACCTAAGCATGCCTGCCCTGTTCCAGAATTATTACAAAGACCCGGAACGTAAGACGAATGCCTCGCACGGGGAGTATTTCGTTACCGGAGACCGGGCGCGTAAGGATGAGGACGGTTATTTCTGGTTCGAAGGCCGGGGCGATGATATCATCATCAGTTCGGGCTACACCATCGGCCCGTTTGAAGTGGAAGAAGCGCTGATGAAGCATGATCTCGTCAAGGAATGTGCCGTTGTTGCCAGTCCCGATGAGATCCGCGGTTCTATCGTCAAAGCCTTTGTCGTGCTGAAGGACGGCAAGGAAGGTTCCTTCGAGCTGGTTAAGGAGCTGCAAAGTCATGTCAAAGAGATGACTGCTCCTTACAAATATCCGCGCAAGATCGAATTCATCAATGATCTGCCGAAGACTGCCTCCGGTAAAATACGCCGTATAGCGCTGCGTGAGCAGGAAAAACGCGCTTCGCAGGAATAGTTTCAGGCAGCAAAAAGCCCCCATTCTCCGCTTCACCGTGGAGAATGGGGGCTTTGACGTATCATTCTGACCAATACTTCGCATCCGGATTCAGCTCCGCACCGATCTCGCCTTCTTTGACCAGGTCGCAATCCAAATAACCTTCCTCATCCAGGAAATAGGCTTCCTGCTTATAGAATTCACACAGCGTTTCCAGGAACTTCTCAGGAGAATCATACATCACGACCAGATCACCGTAGTCATGCAGCAGATCACAGATTACTTCCGTTCCCTCCTCTGACCGGTAGCAGCAGATGAAATCACTGCCATAGTTCGTCAGGAGCGGGAAAATCTGTCCGCCGCCAGAATATCCTTTCTCTTCCAGAATACCTGCAAGCACCTGCATTTCCTGTTCATATTCAGCGATATGAATGAGACGGTATCCCGGAATGAACTCGATCAGGCTCGGCTCCTCCTCCCCGCTGCTTGTTCCTGCAACATGGCTGTAGATCACCTTAAGGAGATCCGGGGCATCTGGTACCAGATCAGTGATTGCCGCGCTGCCCTTAGCGCTTGTCCCCAGGCTGGCTGTATAATTAGGACGTAATCCGGCGGAAAGCTCAAGGTACGTATGAAATTGTGCAGAAAGCGGGTGTCCATAGGAATGGGTATACATGTTGTCATCCTTTACTTGATTAAATTAGGAAAGCGGACCAATGAGAACTTGTCCAGTCCCTGTCGATCCGCTTCTCTTAAGAAAAACTATTTAACCGCTGAAATCCACTGTTTTTCCAGCCAGTTGTCGAAATCTTCACCCTTCTCGCCTTCGTAAGCATCGTAGACATCAATACGCATCTTCTTCAGCTTCTCCTTGAACTCTTCATAGGAATGGTCACGCGGGAGGCTTTTCTTGATGCGCAGCACGATCTTGGAGATCCCTCTGAACAGCTCGGCTTTGTTCTTGGACGGTACTTTGACATCTTCGCCGAAGGCACTCAGCTTCTTGTACGCGGCTTCTTGTACGGTATATACAGGATCACTGATCATCAGACGGTTCAGGATATCAATGACTTGTTTGTGGTTCCAGTTACCCAGCTCTTCGACAGCCGCAAGACGCGCTCTCCAGTCCGCAGAACGGCCTGCAGCCTTCTTCAGCTCCTCATAATTCTCTGGCAGCTCTTGATTCAGTTCTTCATTATTCAAACGATACAATCCCCTTCTTGGTTAAATCTGCTGGTAGTGCAATTCTACCGTTTGCGCTCCCTGATTTCAATCTTTTGTCCAAATTTTAATACACCTTGAAAAAGCCGGGACGTCCCTTCGTTGAATTTGTAAATTAGTAAATCACAGCGTTTCCGTAAATTAGAGACGTCCAAATTAAACAAAAGACTGCAGGTTCTCAGCAACAAAATCCCGGAACGAACGTGGTGCCCGGCCTGTCAGCTGCTGAAATTCGTTAGTCACAGCCTCCGCCGTCCCCATGCGGGTCATCAGGTAAAGCGCCAAAGTGACGTTAACATATGCCTTATCCAGCCTGCGCTGCCTGATATAATACCTGCGGTATTTCAACAATCCCGGTCTGGCGTAGGTGATCCTGCGGCCGGTAAGTTCGCTTAGTATCTCCGCCGCCTGATAATAGTCCAAAGACTCCGCACCCGTTAGGGTGTGGGCCGTGTTAGCGTACCTTTGGGGCTCGTGGAGCAGTACCGCTGCGGCAAGTCCGATATCCGCTGCATCAATGAAGCTTGTCCGGCTCTTCCCGGCTGGAATAAAGATTTGGTTCTGCCCCCTGATCTCCTCGGCGTGAATACCGGATAGATTCTGCATGAAAAACCCCGGACGGATGTGGGCATAAGGTATTCCTGCAGCCTCCAGATATTTTTCAATCTTGTGGTGAGGAGGAATCGGATTCTTCTCAATCCCCATCAGCGAAAGGAATGCAGCCAGCCGGATCCCGCGGGTCTTCAACGCATCTATAAACGGATACAGATCCTCCGGCTTGCCCAGATGGGGCGGACGCATCAAGAACACCCTGTCCACTTCTTCAAGGGCCTGGTCAAAGGAGCTTATATCGGTAAAATCCAAATACACACATTTCGCCTGAGTACTAAATTGGTCACGCAGCCTATGAACATCTGTCCCTGCTGCCACAATCTGTTCACCCATTCTAGTTAATTCTTCTATTACATGAGCTCCTACATTTCCTGAAGCACCGGTAACCAGTATGCTCATGAACGGCCGCCCTCCATACTTAATATTTCAGTAGCCTGCTGCATTAACTCTATAAACCGTCCGAAATCCACACTGCCCATCTGCGCTTCAAGCTGTTCCAGATTGCGGAAATACTCAGCTGATGTAGACTTCACTAGTTCTGCACCAAGGGCGGTGAGCGAAATGGTGTAGCTTCTGCCGTCTGTAGCCGACGAGGTTTTGCGGAGATACCCTTGACGAACCAGGGAGTTAATCATTGCCGTGACAGATGGCTTAGATACTCTGAAAAAATCACTTACCATCAGCGGGGTCACAAGACCTTCCTGCTTCTCGGTATATATAAGCACCCCCATTTCGCTGGATCTTACAGGCATATCCTTCTTGGTATTCATCTGCAGCCGGCAAAATAAGCCGACGATATCTGCGCTTCTGCTAATATGTTCCTTCATGGTGTCCATCTCCATATAGTTAGTCTGATTAACTATATTTTCACATGCCTGTCCGCTTCTGTCAATCCATGCCAAACACCCCCAGACCTGCGTCCGGGGGCCATCCTTAAACACACTTTTCTCTATTCAGCATACCAGCTAGGAATGTACCTGCGAAAAGCATTGTAGTCCTGAAAGGCTTGTCTCCCGCGGGCCATCATCCCCTGAATCTCATCCAGGCCAAAGGGGATCGCCCATTTAATCGAAAAAAGCGAGCTGTAGGCCACATACAATGCCTGTCTCCGCCAAAATTCCTCTGTTGGCGGTCCTCCAAAATAACCGTCCAGCTTACCCTTGGCAAAGGGGATGCTCAGCTCCCGGTCAAAGAATTGGACTTTGTAGAACTCTTCTGCATAATCACCTATGTCCCAGCGGTTGAAATCAATAACACCGATCCCGCCCTCCGGGGTATAAATGAGATTGCCGACATGGAAATCACCATGATGGCAGACTTTTTCCACGTTATCAATAAGGCCGATATTCTCTTTCACATAATGAATGGCCTGTTCATCACCGTCCAGATGATACGGACAATCCTCATATTCTTTGATCCGCTTCAGCATCTTGGTCTGCATGGTTGTTTCCCAGCCGGGCAGGACGTGGCTGCATGGGATACTGTGTATCCTTTTTAGAATCCGGCCAGCCTCCATCCCGAGCTTATACTGTTCCTCCGGCGTAAGTGCGCTCAGGCAATCCTCCAACGGAAGTCCCTCCACCCAAGTCAGCAGCATATACACTTGTTTCTCTTCTCCTTCACCGCATGTTCCGAAACTGACCGCCTGTGACATCGGAAAATCCAGTTCATTAAACCGCTTAATGAGAGCAAATTCGTCCTGCTTGCGGGCAAAGGTATTCCCGGCTGACAGCCGGAGGAGCAGCTTGTTGCCTTCGTCGTCCTCTATGTAAACCTTTTGGTCATCCGACCAGCCCTTGAGTACCGGTTCAAACGTATGCCATGTATCCGCTCCGGGAATTCCTTGGATGCCGGCATCTGTCATGATTTCCCCTCCTATCCATTTTAATTATTATGTCCTTCTGCGATAAGCTGCGGAAAACCCGCCCGGCTCCATAACCAGAGCGGAGTGTGTACCTCAATTGGCGCCAGGCCCGAACCTCTAAGCGCAGCTTCCCATGCTTCCGCTACATGCTGTCTGTCTTCGGCAGTACCGTTCAGCACTCCGGCAGAGCAAACCCCCAGCTTCACGCTAGCCTGTAAAATATGGGTATCCGGAGCAATCGTGATCAGCTCACGCGACTTCCAGACAATCCCTGCATAGCTCTCCATCACATACAGCCAGTAATTGAAGATTTTAGGACCGGACAGATAGGGAAAATCAGATTTGCGTGTCTGCTGCATTATATTTTTCAGAATTGCAATGTCGGACTGTGCTGCTTCGATTAAACCCGCAACATCGCCGTTCGCGGAGGAGCGGACAATTCCCCCGGCGACCCGCTGCCAGATCACCGGATGTCGGTTAGGCTGTAAGGCTACGCGATGCAGCAGCAGCGCCGTCTGCAGGTCAACGGGATTACTTACAGAAGCGGCGTGCGGATCAAAAACCCACCGTGTGCTCTCATCTATATAAGCTTTGGCCACCGCCTGCCAGAGGGTATAGGCATTCCTCTGATAATTAAGCGACATCGCCAGTGTCAGCACATTCGGCAGCTCTGCTACCGGAACAACCCCAACCAGCGCCTCTTCCGGCATCACCTCCCCGCCCAGCAGCCCGTCAGCATGCATTTGCAGCAATATTCGGATTTGTTCAAGAAATCGTTCGTTTTGCATATTCCCTCCGGGTTATCAGATTAAAGTTCTGGCCGCATCATTATATCCTATATTCTATCATTTTTTCTAACTATTACTATATTCAAATTGACAACATTCTGCTGCCGGTGTTACGCTCTGTGTGCGTTCGTTCTTTAAATAGAACATACCTGCTCCATTCGTATCTATATTCCAGTAAGGAGAGTCGTTATGACTGACCGGTATACCCTTGATAAAGGGAGCTTATCTAAGGAAATATTGCTTCTTCTTGCCTTTCTAACAACAGATTCAATTGATGAGCTGGCACAGCGGAGCCCGGAGCGGTTCGCGGAGATCAACTGGGAGCAGTTCGTCCGGCTTACGCTGCATCACCGTGTGTATCCTGTTTTGTATCCCAAGCTTAGCCGGATGCAAAATGAACTTGTCCCTGTGCGGGTCAGCGAACGTTTACAGCGGGAATACCGCAGAAATACAGTCCAGATGCTTCAGCTCAGCGGAGAGATGGGACGCATCGGCGGAGAGCTTGCCAAGTCGGGGATCCGGTCTCTTTTCCTAAAAGGCCCGGTACTGGCAGAGGATCTGTACGGCGACATTTCGCTGCGCACCTCACGTGATCTTGATTTCCTGGTGCCGATGAAGCAGCTTCACGAGGCTGAAGCACTGCTGCTCAGCCTGGGGTATGTGAAGGAGGAAGACTTCGAGAGTATCCTGGGCGACTGGAAGTGGCGGGAGCATCATACGACCTTCAATCATCCGGACAGTAAAATAAAAGTTGAGGTGCACTGGAGATTAAGTCCCGGGCCTTCCACAGAGCCGGATTTCGATCAGCTATGGCAGCATGCGCGGACAAGTAAGCTAATGGGCCCGGACGTGCATTATTTGGGCAGGGAGGATTTATTCCTGTTCCTGGCGGCGCACGGTTCGCGGCATGGCTGGTCGCGGCTGAGATGGCTGCTTGATATCAGGCAGCTGCTGCTTCAGCAGCCGGATCCCGCTGTACTTGCCAAGCTGCTGAAACGGTATAACTATGAAGCTGCCGCCGGGCAGACGCTGATCCTTGCTGGCGATTTGCTGGAAACGCCGGTTGACTCGAGGCTGTCTGCTCTGGCAGACAAACCAAAGGCCCGCCGTCTGGCACAGCTTGCGTTATTCTATGTATCCCGGATGGTCAATCTGCACAATCCGCCGCTTGCGCCGGAAGTGAAGCGGCATTTCAAATATTATCAGCCGGCGATCCTGACGCCATGGCATCAGTTCCTGTACGTGGCCGGCTTCCTCTATCCGTATGCGGCGGATGCCAGAACTTTGCCGCTCCCAAAGCCGCTGCATGTACTCTACTTCCCGCTGCGCCCTTTCCTGTGGGCTTGGCGGAAGGTAACCGGCCGGGGGGAATCCTGATAGTTACTGCAGTAGAATCGATTAGGCGCATTCAATAATAGCAGATCTCTGAGAGATGAAACAATATATATATAAATGATAGATTCCTGCTTCGTTCCAGCGCTTAATAGCGCGCGATCGGCGGAATAACTGTATCTCGTACAACTACAATTTAACATTGCCGGGCAAAACAGGATTTAGCTGCACTTCGTACATCTAATCTGTAAGCATTCGGCGGAATATGAGCAATCCGGCATTTCCAATTGTACAATGTGCAACTAAACTCAAAAAGAGTTACAAAAGCAAGGAGATAGCTGCACTAAATACACTTATCGCAGCTTTAGCCCGGAAAGCCTGCGCAAGTCCGGCTTGATAGCACGTTTTAAGCGAAGGTTTTACGCATCAGGCTTGAGAAGCACGATATAACCAAACAAACGCACCCGATCCCCACTGCTCGTGGAGACCGGGTGCGTTTTAAGTTTGCTGGTGCATGAACGTGTGTACAGGAACTACAGCTGCAGCAAGAGACAAGGAACATACAACCTTTTTACATCGCCTCTTCCTGGCTGCTGAGCAGGCGGCTGAACATGCCGCCTTTGTCCGAGGCCAGGCCACCGAAGACGCCCTGCTGGATTACGCGGCCCTGGTCGATGACCAGAATCTGATCCGCGCCGCGGATTGTGGACAAGCGGTGGGCGATGACGATCAGCGTAACGGAGTGCTTCAGCCGGTCGAGCGCCTCCTGGATCCGCTTCTCGTTCTCGGTATCGAGCGCACTTGTCGCCTCATCCAGTACTAGGATGGACGGCTTGCGGATAATCGCCCGTGCCAGCACCAGCCGCTGCCGCTCGCCGCCGGACAAGCGAATGCCGCGGTCGCCGATCAGCGTGTCCAGCCCCTGCGGCAGCCTGCGGACAAAGTCGGCTGAAGAAGCGAACTCCAGGGCTTCCCACAGCTCTTCCTCACTGGCATCCGGTTTGATCATCGTCAGATTATCCCGGATCGTGGCATTATACAGGAACGGGTCCTGCGCCACATAACCGATCGAGCGGCGGTAAGACAGCAGCCGCTCTCCCGTAATCGGCTTGCCGTCGGCCAGAATGTCGCCCGACTCGGGCTGCATCAGTCCCATGAGCAGATCAACCAGGGTGCTTTTTCCCGCACCTGAGCGTCCGACAATGGCCGTCATCCGGTTAGCCGGAATAGTGACATTGACCCCCTGCAGTGAATACTGCGGCTCCTGCGGCTGATAGCGGAAATTAACGTTCTTCGCTTCCAGGCTCTGCTTCAAGGTAATCGCCTCAACCGGCATCCCGCTTCCACCCGAAGTACCTTGTTCCGCAGCCTGCAGACATTCCTCTTCCAGTTGCTTCAAGAGCTTGAAGGAAGGCAGCACGGAGGCGAGCTGTTCCATCAGAGACTGCAGGGTAGCAAAAGTCGGCCACAGCCGGGCAAATACGAGAATGACCAGCAGCAGATTCGGCCCTTCTGCGTGCAGAAACCGGAAAGAAACGAAGATGAACACTGCAATCAGCAGTGTGGAGGACATTTTGTAGAGCAATTGGGAGTTCGAACGCAGACGTGTATAATCCAGCTGTTCGTTCTTCACCTCACCGGTAAATTCATGCAGCCAGTCCAGGCGGGACTGCTCCAGATTATTGCTCTTGATATCCTTGATTCCGTTCAGCTGGTCGGAAATTCCGGCCAGATACATTTGGCCGAGCAGGGAACTGCGGCTGCCCAGCTTCTTGGCCTTACGGATAAATCTGCGGGAGAATAAGGAGAGCAGCACCGCACAGACCAGTACAGCGAGGGTCATCTTCGGCGACAGCCAGAAGGCAAAAGCGATCTGCACCAGTGTGAACAGCAGCGAGGTAAGAAACTGCAGGAAGCAGCTGATGCCGGCAAGCACCCGCGCCATCTCTGTAGTCATGATGTTAATCAGGTCTGAGGTGCGTTTTTTCAGGAAAAAGGACCACTCTGCCCGCAGCAGAGCGCTGTAAACTTCATATCGCAGCTGCCGGCTGTAGTTCTGCTGAATCTCCACGTTGCGGACTGCAACAAAACGTGAGATTAAATTCTGGCAGAGTACGATTAGGACGTATGATCCGAGCACCAGCCCAAGCGCTGATGTCTGCGGCAGCTCCGATATGAACCCGAGCACAGGAAGATTGTACACAGCTCCTGTTCCGCCCAGCTGCAGCCCCGCCATGCCCAGCATCGGCACAAGCAGCAGAATTGCCGAGCTCTCCAGCAGGCCGCTTATTACCATGCCCAGCAGATTCAGATACAGCTTCACTCCGGACAAGCGCTGTAGCTGCCGGATATAATAGATTATTGCTTGCATGAGCACACCTCGATTACTCTGCTTGTATTACCTTCGCGAACTTCTCCACCACGACAAAACCCTTCATCACATCGTCACCAGAGACATAATAAGACCCGCTGCGCAGCCAGGCATGAGCAATCATCCGGCCCTGCTTGTCTTTGGCGACACCCATGTACAGCGTGCTGTCAATTCCGCGTTTTTCAAGCATTTTGAGGCCTGCAACCGCCCTGACCATGCAGGTGCTTTTCCAGGGAGTCACTTTGCTGCCTACCCGGATGGCCCGGGTAATCTGGCGGATCTTCGGTGCATCGGCGGCCTTGGACACCTCAGCGGTTTCCTGTGACTGAGCCCCAAGCTGCGGCGCTGTCTTATCGAACGGGAACAGCAGCCGGATTCTCGCCAGAAACAGACGCCATAAGGCTTCCGGAAGCAGCGCTACCACGGCCCGGTCATTAAGCAACAGACGAAACCGCCGCAGGGCTGTCATGACATGCTGTCGATGGCAACCAGATCCTCAGCCAGCAGACTTTGCACAAATTCGAATACGTCCTGCTCCGCTGTCTCTGCCGGAACATCGAACGTTTCCTGAATAACCTGCACAATCCGGCTAATGGAGACCGGCTCATCCAAAGCAGACCAGATTTCTCCGCCGACCTCGCCCAGATTGTAATATTTGCCGTTCTTCACATTCAGCATCACCTTTTCCCCGTCCATATCGCTGGCGATATTGCCCGGACGCTTGACGAGCACCGTCTGAAGCGACAACACATCTGCTGTATTCATCGTTTATCTCTCCTCCATCTGTGGCTTAATCGTGTCAAAAATCAGCGAGGTCTGTTGCGGAGCACTGAAGCCCTGTCTCGGACGGGTCAGCCGGTACATCGGCAGCCGGTTCACGAAGGATGCCAGCATGCCGAAATGCCATTCCCGGATGCCGATCCGGTCGACCATCGCCTTCTGGTAGGTATGATTAAATAACGTATGGAACCGCTCCATCCCGCTGATTGGCTGCACGGTTACGGGGCCTTCCTCTTCAGACACCGCCAGTTCAAATACACCGGCAAGCGGCAGCGGCTCAGCCTGGAAGCGGTCATGCACCGGAACAGCAAACTTGGTTTCTCTCTCAAAAAGCGGACGGTAGAGGGACGAATTCATTCCCATATAGTCCAGGCTTTGCTGCCACAGCTTCTGCTGCGGATAACCTGGAACTGCAAGCGGCTGCCCTTCTTGCACCATAACGGGAATAACGTCGTCGCTGACCAGCAGATGTCCCTGATCCATCAAATACGAGGCGAGTGTTGATTTGCCCGCTCCTGAACGTCCAACAAGCGCATAAGCTTTGTTACCAAGTACTAGCGCACTGCCATGCAGCGTGAGAATCTTTTTCTGCATCAGCAGGACGCCCATGCAACTCCCCAGGATATACAGCCGGACACAGTCCATATCCGCCCCAGCTGCAGGCGAGACAGTAATCCTTATCCCGTCCTGAATTGAAAAAATAGCTGTATCCTTCGCTTCGAACATCACCTCGCTGCCCAGTATACCCAGACTTGGAGTCACCTTGGGAATTGCCTGCCAGCGCTCCGCAAGCTCGCCGCGCACCACAGCCACGCTGCCGATCAATCCCGGCTCGTCTGTAAGAGGAAGCTCCGGCAAGGGGAATTCACTGAATATTTGCAGGCCGAAGGCTTTATAAGCCAGACCTTGAACGGTACTCGCCATCAGATTTCCTCCCTAAGCCAATTTGTCACCCGGAATAGGCCGGATGATGGAAATAGCCCTTATCCCCCTCCAGCAAGCACAGGGGGATGAGGGCCGCGCGAACCATGAAATTTTAGGAATAATGTACGACCTCATCCGGATCATCTTGGAAGGAGTCGGCAATAGATAAACCTGGTCCAGCCATAGTCATTTTCACGTCGAGCACTTCCAAAGCAGGCTTGCTGTATTCCTTTTTCATATTTGTCACCCCCTTTCAGGCGATCTTCATTAAGACAGACGCTTCAAGAAACGGTAAAAGACAAGTCCGCGTGTCAAAAGGCGAAAATCCGCATTAAAGATCAAGCTTGGTGCGGGCTCACTACCCAGCCGGTCCAAACATCCGGCGAGCCCGGCACTATTCAAATAGGCAGCTGCGCGGGCATCCTGAGTCATTTCCCGGAGCTCGCTTAGAAAGGCGCCCCACTGCGGAATCATCCGGTGGATACCATCTGCCCCCTGCACTCCGCGCCGCTTCCGGTTCAGCCTGACGTTATCCGGCAACCGGCCCGCCATCGCACGGCGGATCAGCGAGCGGTCTACCCCGTTCTGAACATACTGTTCTTCCGGAACAGACAGGCAGAAACGGATGACACGCAGATCATTCGTCGGATCCCGGTCCCATATCCGGTATTTCAGCGACAGCTTAGTGGCGACTGTTCCGTTAACATTCCAGATATGCGGCTGTTCAAAATGTTTCCTTCGGATATCATAGACAGTCGGCGAAGAAGCGCCACCCGGCCCATTGAACTCCCGGAGCCGTTCATGCACATCCGTCCGCTTGGCGAAGCCAGGATCAATCAGCTCAGGCATCGTCTCCTGCTGGCGGGGCAGCAGTCTGCCTAGTGAAGGGAAAGCTTTTTTGCCGACAATCTGCAGTACCTTCCGGCGGTTCGCCTCCATGGACCGGGTGTAGCCCTTGTTCTCACGATAAAAGCTAAGCCAGCGGAATTCACGGATCAGCTTGGCCTGATAATCCAGAGCAGGCCCCCAGGAAATACTCCAGTTCCCTCTTTGTCCGCTGAGCAGCACGCCGATGTCCTTCTGCTGTGCCTGCTCATAGATTCCCTTCAGCCAGTAGGAATTTTCAATAAATTTATACGGCATCTCCATGATATCCAGCCACTCATCAATCTCACTGTACGGGCTGCGTTCGGGAAAGTTCAGCAGACTGGGCTGAATGTTTCCTACATAGTCGATCGTCTCCTGAATATAGGGACGTTCATCAGCGACCCTTTTCCCGAGATTGAATCCGGCAAAGCCGTCTACTGGATAGGAACTGAACGTATAGAGCGGCCGGCCGCGGTGCCGGAGTTCTTCAGCTGCGAAGCTGAAGACGGAGCCGGAATCCAGCCCGCCGCTTAAGTTGGCCCCTGCTGCCAGGTGGGTGCGAAGCCGGTCCTTCACTGCCCGTCCGAACACTTCACGGAAAGCCTCTTCATATTCCCCATTGGAGCTTAGACGCAATTCCGGAGGCGCTTGCAGTGTGCAATAACGCGAGAAGGTGATGTTCCCTCCGGTTATGGAGATCGAATGTGAAGGAGGGAGCTGTTCGATCGACCGGTATACTGTCGAGAAGCAGTCCATAGCATCCACTCTGTTCGGGATCGCCAAAAATTCAGAAACCCATTGTTCGCTTAGCTCCTTCCCCGCACCCGCCAGCGACAGCAGCGGATGAATAACAGTGCAGAAAGTAAAGCTGCTCCGGGATCTGTGGAAATAAAGCGTCCGGTTGCCGGAGAAATCCCTTGCCCCAAACAGTTTATGCTGCCGCTCATCCCAGATCATAAATGCAAAATCACCCACCAGATATACCGGTGCCTGCTCCCCCCACTTCTCATAAGCCAGCAGGATCAGCAGACTATCGGGAATAGATTCCCTGTCCGGGGCGGGTACGCGCAGCGTATTCAATAATTCACTTCTATTATCAATGATCGCATCAGCTGTAATGGCCAGTTTCCGCTCGGAATCATAGTAAGGCAGTTGCTCATTTATAGATTGTGGCGTAATCCACTGTGACCGGCATCCGAGAAAAACATTTTTACTCTGCCAGCCCCTGGCATCGTCAGCCGGGTAACAGTTAAGCTGCTTCATCAAATCCGGTCCCTGCTCAGGGTCCAGATTATGCTGCTGTAGATGATAGATACCGGCGATTGCACTCATAGGAAGGCCTCCACCTGTTGGTTCTTTATAAAGAACATATCTTACTATATAAGATAACGCGCCTGCTGCTGAATGTGAATTACACGAAGGAGTAAAATTCGTTATCCTTTAGCATATTGACCAAATTGCACTTATGTGGTATATAGACAGACCGAAATAGTCGTTCAGATTTTCTTCATGTACAGCCGTATAGCTTACATGATATGTTATTGTTAATATTTTTTAGGAGGCTGATTCCATGGAAAATGCTGTTGCCCATCCTATTCTGTTATCTTTTCCCGAAAGCTTCGAAAGTGAGCGGCTCCTGATACGGGCGCCCTTATGGGGAGACGGGGCTGCTGTGAATACAGCGATACTGGAAAGCCTTGATGAACTGCGCCCCTGGATGCCTTGGGCCAGGCTCCTCCCTACGCCTGAACAAGCCGAAGCCACCATTCGAAAATCCCGGCTGGAGTTCCTGGAGCGTAAAGACCTTAGACTCCTCCTGTTACACAAAACCTCCGGGGAACTTATCGGCAGCAGCGGCCTGCACCGGATTGACTGGCAGACGCGGAAATTCGAAATCGGCTATTGGGTGCGTTCCTCTTACAGCAGACAGGGCTATATCACGGAGGCGGTCCATGCGATTACGAATTACGCCATTCAAGAGCTGCAGGCGAACCGGATTGAAATCCGCTGCGACACACGCAATACGCCAAGCGCACGGGTTGCCGAACGTTCCGGCTTTACACTGGAAGGTATTCTGCGGGGCGACAAATGTGATGTTGACGGCAAGCTGCGGGATACCATGATTTTTGCCAAGGTGCGGGGTGTGGAGTATTAATGCAGTACTTATGGTGTGACGTATTAATGCAGCGTTTATAATAGAAGGAAAAATTCAGCCGGAATTCCCGGGAGGTCAATTATGAGCTATAAAGGATCTGATTTTTACGATAACGATGCTAATTTGGAGAAATACATAGAGCGCCGGCAATGGCGGGAAAATGCAAACGATACCCTGGAGAAACCCGTGATCTGTGAACTTATCGGTGATGTTACAAACTTCAGCATTCTCGATTTAGGCTGCGGTGATGCCAAGTTCTCTAAGGATCTGTTTCAGTTGGGCTGTGCGGAATATACCGGAATTGAAGGCTCGGGTAATACGGCGGAGCTTGCTTCGGAAATACTGGACGGGTCCCGGGGCAAAGTAATTCAGACCTCTATGGAGGAGTGGGAATATCCGGAGGACAGCTTTGATCTCGTAATCTCCCGGCTGGCTGTGCATTATATCGAAGATATCGGCAGTCTGTTCCGGAACATTCACCGGACCCTGAAGCCGGGCGGACAATTTGTTTTCTCCGTAGAACACCCGGTTATTACATCAACACTGCAGACTTCCGGGATCCGGACCAGCTGGACCGTGGACAATTATTTTATGGAAGGCTACCGTGAGCAGCAATGGCTGGGCGGCACCGTCTACAAGTACCACCGCACCATTGAGAATTATTACAGCGCATTGCAGCAAGCGGGATTTGCCGTCAACAACTTGAGAGAGTCCAACCCCCAGCGCAAATACTTTATTAGTGAGGAAACTTATGAACGCAGACGGCGGATCCCCTTATTTTTGTTCTTGGCAGCTCAGAGCGTCATAAACTGACCGAAGCGGGCCAAAAACTCTTCCTGTCTTTTGTAATCCGGCATAACACTCCCGAGCCGCCGCCAAAAGGACCGGTCATGATTCATATGCAGCAGATGGCATAGCTCATGGATAATTACATAATCAATAACCTCGGGCGGAGCCATCGCCAGCCGGTAATTGAAGGTCAGTTTCTTATCGCTGCTGCAGCTCCCCCACTTGGTCCGTGATTCTACGATCTCGAACGACTTCGGTTTTACTTTCAGCACGGCCTGATACTGGGGCATCCGCTCCGCCACTATTTTCTTCAGGCTGTTAAAATAGAACCTCTTCAGCTCCAGCTTCAGCGCCTCGGCATCCCGTTCACCGGTTGTAATCAGTTCATGCAGCGGGAACTCCTTGCCGAGGTACAGAAAGCTGCCCTCCTCCTGATATTCCTTCGCCTTGGGTACCTGCCGGGCCGAGGCCTGTTCACCGAGCTTCTCTGTAATCCATGCGCTGTGCCCCTGTACTGCACTTAGAATTACTTCTTCGGCTGTCCCCTTCGGAGCCTTCACGGTGATCCGGCCTGCTCCATCGATTTGCAGGGAAATTTTTTTGCGTTTACTGTATTGGACATTGAGGGTAAAAGATTGATCTCCGATCTGAATCTGCATAGCCACCATCTTTTTCATATAAATTAGGAAACAAGCTGTTCGGACTAACTATAGCATGAATCTTGGGACATAGCCCCCGTTACACAGCAAATAGACCGCTCAAGTCTCAAGCTGCGGTCTGTTGATTTTGTTTGTTCAAAGAAGACAAGTATTAGACTCCATATATAAATTAATTGAATACCGTCCAATGCAATATTTGCATGCACTTACAGATTCACTGGAGTCATGAAGTGTCTTCATTTTAGACTTACACTTAGATAATCGTGACTATTGCAATATCCTTTCCCGCCCAAAGATTAAAGCTATAGCCAGTCTCAAGCAATTCCCAAGGTGCTTCGTCAACTATGAATGCCACATCGGCATATGTATCCCATGTACCCTCAATATGTCTTGTTATCCTAACTAGCACAGTCCATGTATCACCATGAAGTATCCTATCCTTGATTTCACCATAGTTTACAACTATATCACGCATCCACTCGTTCACCGGAAACCTACCGGGATCTTTTTTCCAGCTTATATGGGCTTTAATGAACCTTCTGTCCACGTTAGTAATCCTCCTTCCTCGCGAAAAGCTAATCTATCCGATATATCATTATTCAACGGTTCCCCTTAGAATAGTAATTGAAGCTAGTTAATGTTTCCTTCTTAAAAACCTATATATTATTATACCGGTAATTATAAGGACTCCAATAATAATGACTGTTAACCAAGGGTTCCCCGCAAAAAAGTAACTATCATGAAATTGAAAGTCTTCACTTAATGAAAACACAGCCAGCCTCCTTGTGATAATACTATACTCCCCCTTAGCTTAATGCCGTTCCCTATCTATTACTATATTTTATGAACCTTCGTCGTGCACGATTACGCCGGTTGTGCTGTATTCCGGAATATTCAGGGACACATTGATCCGAAACTCCACATCGATCTCCTCTTCCCGGAATCCGATTGTATAAGTAACGATGTAAGGAGTCTCGATGTACAACAGGGTGAGCTGGAGGGTGTGCAGATCCTGCCAGGCCGCCGAAGTGATTACCTCTTGCCGGTGCAGTGACAGATCTTTGTAGAAAACATCCTGCGCATGCAGCATTTCTGTAAAACTGAACGGCAGCGCGTTATCCCGCTCATCCCCATAGCTAAACTGAACCGTCAGCTGCTTTTCCTGTATCTCCAATACGATCTTCCTCAGCCCGTGAGGATTGTCATCCAGGCGGTAACCCTTGCGGCCACAATAAAGAGGCTGGCTTGGAAGGGGCTGAACCGGAGGAAGAGGATAAGTCCAAGCCGCTAATTTGTTTTGCAGTTCAAGCGAGTCTGCATGGTTATAAGCTTCCTTGCGGTTTAACCGGTCCATAATATATTCATAGATGAAATTCAGCAGGGTCTGCAGCTGCTGCATACTCCCGAACGCGGCCGTTGCCGCAATGACAATTTGTCCCCGAGGAGCAACCAGGCACAGCTGGCCAAAAGAACCATCCCCTCTATAGCAGCCCCTGCGGCACAAATGAAACTGATATCCGTATCCCTGGGCGGAATCGGTTCGGTCTTTCGGGGCAGACAAGCGGTTATCGCTCTGGTCTGAGGTAGCTAAGGCGAGATAACGCTCAGATACGATTCTTTTCCCGGCATACTCTCCCTTATTCAGCAGCATCTGGCCGAATTTGGCAATACTTTCGTTCGACAGGCTCAGGCCCATCCCCCCGGCCGTAATCCCCAGCGGACAGGTTTCCCACACAGGTCTTGGGATTTCCAAAGGCTCAAACAAACGCGGCTGCAAAAAATCAACCAGATTCTGGCCGCATACCTGCTCAATAATCGCCGACAGCATATAAGTGCAGTGGGTGCTGTATACATAATAACTTCCCGGCTTATGCGGAACCTCCTGCGCCAGAAAAGCCTGTACCCAGTCTGCTTCCTGCGCTACAGCACCGTAAATATTATCGTGATGGCCTGCGTTCATTGACAGGAGATGGTGTACTGTCATCCGGGCCAAATTGGGTGAAAGGTTCCCTGGAAGTTTCGCCGGGAAGAAGGAGATGACGGTGTCCTCCAGCGTCAAAAGCCCTTCGTCTATGGCAATACCAGCCGCGATAGAGGTGACGCTTTTACTTAAGGAATATAGCAGCTGCGGCTGATCCAGACGATAAGGAGCCCGGGCAAATGCTGCCGTAACTGCCCCGTCCTGCAGCAGCATGAAGGTGTTAACGGCGAGAGCCGACTGTTCGATTTGCGAGAAGAAGTCCAGCAGGTCGCGGGAAGATAAGCCGTGATCTTCAGGTAATCCTTTTAACAACTGCCGGTTGTGCATCCGGAGCTTACTGACTGCAGAATCCCACAGCTCAACTTTTCGTTCTCCGGGTAACCGGTATGTATCATACTTCAAGGCATCGGGATTAATTTCTACGGTTTTCCCTCCCTCTGCTTCCCTCTGTGCAAAGTAAGTGAGCGTATCCGCAGGATTGGACACGAATTCTTTCAGTAACAGGTTGCGCAGCTGATCCAGCAAGTGATGCTCATCTGCGACTTGTAATTTCAAAGCCCCTCCGGTTCTCCTGACTTGCGATTCGTAATCGCCGCAATGATCAATGACCTCCCAGCCCGGCCATTCAGACTGAATCCGGGTTTGAGCTGCCGCAAAATCTTTGGCATGCCAGATCTCTATCCTTTTTTGCGTAACGTCAATATGAAAGCCTGCAGCCGGAAAATCCTCCGTCCATTCGCTCAGCGTTAAAATTCTGTAACCATATGACTTATTTATGCGGTTAATGAATGCGGGACCGTTCAACAGATAAGTGGCGAGCTCTCCGGCCAAAGGGAACAACAGCAGGTCATCACCGGCAAATTTCACACTTGCAACCAGGTCAACCCATTCTCTTGGTGATGCGGGGGCCATAGTCATATCACTGGTATATGCTTCACGTTCCGCTAATAGTGTCTCTTGGGGATAGCCTACATAGGATACAAGATCAAGTATGCCTTCATAGGCCCAGGCGATCTCCCACCCCTGCCAGATACACCCCATGAGCCTTAAGAAAAGGTTGCGCAGCGGGATATCCAGGAGAATATCTTCGCCGCCGTAAAATAACAGCTTCCTCTTCTCCAAATCTATTACTGCGCCGCCTTCCGCCCACACCTCATTTAGCCATCCCGGTCCGGATTCCTCCGCCCGGGTCTGCCTTTCTATGAACGCCAGAGCATACTCCGGCCCCCAGAACAAATCAGCCGGCAGAGTATTCGCACACCAGTGACTATAATACAACTCATATGACTGTTCTCTGACTATAATCAGATTTGCTCGTTGTCCCATGCCAGACTTCCCCTCCCGCTAAGCAAACAGCGCGTACCGGTTAGGAACCGGCACGCGCCAACTGAATTGCTGGTTATATTTAGTTTATCATTCCGTTAGAATTCCAGCTATTCCCTTAAGGCGTCGGCATGCCGCCGTTCGCATTCAGCGTTTCGCCGCTGATATAGCTGGATTCCTGGCTGGCCAGGAACACGTAGGCCGGAGCCATTTCGGCCGGCTGGCCGGGACGGCTGAGCGGAGTTTTGGCGCCGAAGTCCTTCAGCGCCTCTACCGGCTGGCCGCCGCTCACCTGCAGCGGAGTCCATACCGGTCCGGGAGCCACCACATTAACGCGGATACCCTTTTCGGCCACCTGCTGGGCGAGCGATTTACTGAAGGTGTTAATCGCTGCCTTTGTCGTTGCATAATCCAGCAGGATCGGTGCAGGCGTATAGGCCTGGATGGAAGATGTATTGATAATGGTGCTGCCCGGCTTCATATGCTTAATTGCTGCCTTACAGAGCCAGAACAGCGAGTATACATTGGTCTTGAAGGTTGCGTCGAATTGCTCTGTCGTCAGATCTGCAATATCCGGCACAAATTGCTGCATGCCCGCGATATTCGCCAGAATATCGATCCCGCCGAGCTGCTTCACAGCGGCAGCAATCAGCTGCTCACAGTATTGCTGGTCCTTGAGATCACCCGGCATCGCAACTGCCTTACGTCCGGCGTCTTCCACCAGCTTCACTACTTCCCTTGCATCGGCTTCTTCCTCCGGCATATATGCCAGAAGTACATCGGCCCCTTCACGGGCAAAAGCTATCGCCACCGCGCGGCCAATTCCGCTGTCTGCTCCAGTGACAACCGCCTTGCGTCCGGTAAGCCGCCCGCTGCCGCGATAAGTCTCCGCACCGTCATCCGGCTTCGGGTGCATCGCGGTTTCCAGCCCCGGGGCTGGCTGCTGCTGCTGGTATTCCGGTGTTGCTTTGGGATATTGAGTCGCAGGGTCCTTAACCGTATATTGATCGCTCATTGTACATTCCTCCTCTGTGAATTTCCACCTTGGTAATGACATGGGACAAATACCTTTAGAAACGCTTTGACTCTCTTTATGTAACCATAATCCCGGCTGCTAAACAGCAAACAGGCCGCCCTTTATGAAAGGACAGCCCGGTTATTCTTAAACAGTTCCAGCTTATGTATGTTCTGTTTCCTTAGTGATGATATGTATACAACTACTTGCTGACGCAGTTTCTGCCCTTCTTCTTCGCCCGGTACAATGCGGTATCCGCCGCTTTCATGACAGTATCCGGTGTTTTGCTCTTCTCGTTCTTTTGGGCAATCCCAATGCTTATTGTGATATAGATTTGTTTGCCTGCTCCACCGCTGCGTGATTTTGATTTGCCTTTTCGCTTGCCCTTTCCTCTGCTCTGCCCCCGCACAGTGAACCCGCGCTTCGCTACCTTCTCTCTTAACTCTTCCAGATGCGGCAGAGCATCCTGGATGCTTTTGCCCGGGAACAGAATGGTGAATTCCTCCCCGCCGTAGCGGAAAGCTCTGCCGCCCCCGGTGACATCCTTAACGATTGAGGCCACCAGCTTCAGCACCTCATCTCCGGTATCATGACCATAGGTGTCATTGAATTTTTTGAAATGGTCGATGTCCAGCATGGCAATTGCATAGTTCATGCCCAGCTTCAGCATATCCTGTTTCAGCGCCCGCCTGGAGGGCAGGCCGGTAAGCTCATCCGAGAAAGCCATCGCATACGAATCTTGAATAATGGAGGTGATCAGAATGATACCCGACATTATCCACAACAAAGCGTAAGCGACTGGATCATGATCCAGCTGCAGAACGTAGAGCATCCCCAGCAGCACCGCCATAAAAGCAACATCCTGTGAAGACCTGTAAGCCATTTGCCGGATTAGCAGCCGGATAAATGTGATTACGAAGGCGATCAGAGACAGTTGGGTTAAAGGCGTTACCCCCTGTATATTCACAGGTATCAGCTCCAGCTGCAGCCGCTCCAGCAGACCGCGTTGCTCCGGGAGCATCGCCCAGACGGCAGCCACTGCCTCTGCCGCGATCAACCCCAGCCGGATCAATCCCCATAAGCTGAATATTCCCCGTTCCTTGAAGAAGGAAAAGATCAGAATATTCACCGGCAGCAGCACGCACAGAACCGCGTACAGATCAGGCAATGTCATTGCTGCGCCCGTCCCCGGAAGCTCCGGTAAATATTGCAGCGATGCAGCAGCCAGCGTAAAAATAACCATCTGGAAAAACTCCCGGCTGCGGTTAAATTTCCAGGCGAGGACACCCCCGGTCAGAAAGACAACGTAGGGCGCGAGCATCACCAAATCCAGCTGCGGACCGGATAATTCCTGCACATTCTTATAAGCCATATAAGCCAATACCATTAACAATAAGGGCAGTACGATCATGGAAGCTGCTTTGATTAACTTGTTCAATGTGGTTTAAATCCTCCGTGTCGGTGTCTCTACTATATCCTTATCGGTAATTTAAGTGCACTGGCTTAGCCTATCCCTTCACAGGAATCGAATAAAACATCCGGCTTCCATTGCTGTTGGTGTACCAGACAACCTTGCCGCCGCTGACAACCGGATTACATTCAGACAGGTGAAAATATTTGATGCTCTGAATATCGCCAGCCGCCTTGCCGTTCCCATCGATATACACATATTTCACATCACCCGGATGATTTTCTTTATCGAACTCCTGCCACAGCACCATCATTTGATCATTAGATATCCGGACCAGCTTCGGAATGGACGCAATCCGGTCGGTACCTACATATTTAGCCAGTGTAATCGTTTGAACGGAGGCGCTGCTTAAGCTGGTCTTTGGCAACACAGTCAGAATGATATCCCGCTGATCCGTCTCCAGACCCACCATCTCATAAGAGGTATATTCGCTGACCAAAGAATGGTCAATCGAATTCATGGCAGCAATATAGCTGCTGGAGGACATTTCAACCCCGCCAATGGAGACACCGGTTGTATTCGCTCCGATTTTTCCCGGGATATTAAATAAATCGACCTCGCTGTAACTCGTTCCGTTTCCTTTATGAAGAACAACCGAACGGGGATAAGCATCCCCATGATCCACAAGCACCTGTGCTCCGCCGTCAAACAACACGTATTGATCAAAAGAGTGGCTCACATGATTTTTCTGGAAGCGCCCCAGATCATTGGTTACGGTCATACTTGCGGTATTCATGATAATTGTAAGCTGGGATTGATGGTTCAGCTTGTCCTCTGTGGTGTATCTTGTACGCGAGGTATGGAATACCAGAGTATCCCCTGACTCAGCCATTCTGCCGGACCCGGCATCAAAAGGACCTACTGTATAGCTCTGTCCGCCCGTAATAGAAACACTGCTGATCCTGTTGAAGCTTTTATCGTATTTGACAATACGGATCACTTCTTTGCTGTCGTTCTCTTCGCGGTTCTCTTGTCCAAACGCAATATAGTTATATTGCTCACCGCTATGAAAGCCGCCGAACAGCGGGAGCTCGTAAGCAATCTTTTGCGTTGCAGTTCGTTCATAGTTTGCATTGTATGTATCAATCGTGATCTCTTTATCCGCCTCAACGACGCTTACTGTCCCATCTAAGTTATTGACAAGATACGACGACACTGTACTTTTCCATCTTGGAAAATAAGCAGACTCGGCATTATCCACCGCTTCACCGGATGCTTGGGAACGATAGGCATTGTCCGGTGTTCTGGAGAACATCACCAGACGGTTCAGCTGACTGTCATACTCCAGCTCGAATGGAATTTTGCCGGCCAAATCTCTTAATTGAAAGTAATTGCTCCCCTCAATATTGTAGGCCTTAATAGACTGCAGCACCCCGTCAATCATCACCTTGGAGGTGGACAGCGCGGCAGCATAAGTTCTGCTCCGGCTTAAATACATGTTCTCTTCTGTCCCCTGCGGCGAATAGGCTTGCCCCGTTACGATTTCAACCGCCTTGTTCTTCTGATTCCAGGTGATATCGAATTGACTCGGAGTTCCCGAGAAATTCCGGGCCAGATCCCGCAGATTGAAATAGTTGCTGCCCGCGATATTGAAGCCGTTAGAGCTCTTTTCTTCCCCGTTAAAATAGGTACTGCTCCCGGTAACCGTGGCCTTCACCGTATTGCCCGCAAAGGTTGTGGTGCCAAAGGCCGGTGTGACCATGAACAGCACCAGCAACAGACCAAAAATTCTTTTCATCGATATTTCCCCCATTAAATGCGATATGTATAGCAAAATTAACATGCGCCTGTTATTACTTATCGGCAATTGTGCTTCGCGGGTTGAGTTATAACAAATACAAAAAAGCCGCGGCAAATATCCGCAGCTTCTCCTCTATGATTCCCGTTCTATGCCTTTCTGACAAACTCCGATTTCAGCTTCATTGCGCCAAAGCCGTCGATTTTGCAGTCGATGTCATGATCGCCTTCAACCAGCCGAATGTTTTTCACCTTTGTACCGATCTTCAGTACCGATGAACTTCCCTTAACCTTCAGGTCTTTGATTACAGTTACGGAATCCCCGTCATTCAGGACATTGCCGTTGGCATCCTTAACGATCTTAAATTCTTCGCTGTTTCCATTCTCTGCACCGGCAGTCCATTCATGCCCGCATTCCGGACAAACCAGCATCGATCCGTCCTCATAAGTGTACACTGAGCTGCACTGCGGACAACTCGGCAATTCATTCATCATTACATTTCTCCATTCGTACTTAAGTTCCTTGCTGCGGTTCGCGGCAACCCTCTTATTCTAGCACATCTGTAAAAGCTGAATATATGAATATTTGAAACATCGGGTATACCTGACCGGATCCCTGTTAATCCCCCGCCGCATCCAGCCCCGTCAAAAGCTCAGCATACAAAGACTTGACTTCAAGCGAGGGGCTTATGCCGATTTCCGCACGCAGGGTCTCTGCAAATTGCGAATACTGCCGGGTCAGGGCTTCTTTATTCTTCAATTGGGCCGAAGCCGTCAGCAGCAGCATTAGCGATTCCTCATCCAGCTCATTGCGGGAGAGCAGCTTCATCAAAAGCCGGGTGGCGGCACCGGCCTCTCCCCTGTCCAGCAGAGCGGCACATAGACGCCGGGTAAAGCGGGTGTATATCAGTGACATCCGCTCAATCTCATTCCAGGCCCAGGCAAACACCTGATCACCGAACAAATCCCCCATGAACAGCTGCTCCAGCTCTATTGCAGCCTCAATATTCGTGTCATTGATTACGGCCATTCTCCGGCAGCCTTCCTCAAAGGCCAGCACATCTACCCGGACCCCGTTAAGATTCAGCCCGTAATGCTGGTTCTCGGAATGCAGACTCTTTTTCAAGCCATAAGTGTCCAGCAGCTTCCGCAACTGATAGATCGTTGTGTTGAGATAGATCTCGGCATTTTTTTGCGGCAGTCCGTCAAAAATATCCTCGATCAGCCGGCTCCTGGAGACAAGCCTGCCTTTATGGATCAGCAGGTAGGCAAAAACCTCTGCGCTTTTTTTGGATTTCCATTTCGTCTTGATCCCCTGTGTGCTGTGAATTTCAATTCCGCCCAGGCAGCTGACCAGCACTTCAGGATTCTGCTTCTCCGGAGCCCCTTCTGCCGCATGCTCCAGGCGGATTTGGGCAACCGCCCTTTGTACAGTATAGGCAAGCCTCTCCTGCACTACCGGTTTGACGATATAGTCAAAGGCATATACTTCAAATGCAGGCAGCGCATATTCCTTATGGGACGTAATGAAGACTAGCTTCGTACCTTTGCCGCTCTCCCGCAGCCGCTGTGCAAATTCCAACCCGTTCTCGCGGGGCATGCTGATATCTACGAAGATCAAATCCACCTCATGATGGGTCAAATACGTATAGGCGGCAGCTGTATCTGCAAATATCCCGGCGATTTCCACCTCTGCCATTTTGGCAAGCATCCGCTTCAGGATAAAGTGCATGGCCTTCTCATCATCAATAATGATCACTTTCATACTATCCTGCCGCCTTCCATCCTGCTGCCTGACACAACTGCCGGAACCGGCGGGAGCGGAAGGGAGAAATAGAAAGTGCTCCCCTCCGAAGGTATGCTGTCAAACCAGATCTCGCCCCCGTTCAGGCGGACAAATTCCCTGCATAGTGATAACCCCAGGCCGATCCCGCGTTCTCCCTCCGTTCCCGATAAAGAGACCGGGTACCCGTCCTGCAGCAGTGTATCGGCTTGTTCCCGGGCGATTCCTTCCCCCGTATCCTTTACAGAGACTACGATCATCGTATCCTTCCGCTCTGCCTTCAAAGAGATGCTTCCTCCAACCGTTGTAAATTTAATGGCATTCGTCAAAAGATTGCGGATAATCAGATCGAGCATCTCTTTATCGGCATACACATAGGTCCCTTCCGGAATTTCGGAAATCAGTCGGATCTGTTTGCTGCCGCTGCGGACGGATAACAGCCGTAAATTCCATTCCACCGACAGAGCCAAATCCCTTTCAAGCGGTTGAAGCAGAAGCCCTCCGGTCTGGGTATGAAAAAATTCCAGCAGGCTTTCCACCAGGGCGAACGTATTGCGGATCTGCTGCCCCATCTCCTCGACAACCTCCGTCCGGCTCTCCCCGTGCTCCTGCATTTCTTCCTCCAGCAGCTCCATCAGATTGACGAGCACCGCTATCGGATCACGGATGTCATGGGCAACCACACTGAACATTCTGTCTTTGAACGTGTTCAGTTCACTAAGCTGTCTGGCATTATCAAGCAGTCTTTCCTCTGTTCGCACACTGTCTGTTACATCGCTTAAGAGCAGCATTTTACCGACAGGCTTATGGCTGTTATTGCGGATATAAGACAGCTTGACATGATAGAATTTGTCTCCGGAGCGGTTTGAGAGCTGAAGCTTGCTTATGGTGGAAGGCTCTTGCCTCATTAGCTCCAATAAAAGAGGAGAGCCGGTGAATAGCTCGGAGGCCGTTTTGCCGATACTCCTGCTGCTTAATCCGTCAATGACCTCTCCCGCCGAGCGGTTGAAGCTTGTAAGCATATGATCAAGATCAAAGACAATGACGGCTTCCTGCATGGAGCTGAATACCTGCTGAAGCGCCAGGGGGGCGAGCCGCAGCATATTAAACTGATAAATTCCCCAGATATAAAAAATCCCCGAAATTAAAAAACCGAACGGCGAAATATCAACCGGCATATAGACCAGCCCGCTCAGATACACGAGGGTGAAGCCGTAGGGCCCCCAGGATCCGATGATCATCAGCGCGACCGGTATCCTCATCCGGGGAGCGGACTTGATAAACATTTGCACCAAAAATACCATTCCAATTACAAAGAAGCTATAGGAATAGAATACATGCAGCGCATACAACGGGCCTTTCACGAGCGTAACCAGCGGGAAGCCTTCCGTGTAATTCAGGGCCATGCTCTTATAGAACAAGTGATGCCACTCATTGGTGTTGTGGGCTATAAAGGTAATTACCGGGACAATCATCAGCAGCAGAACATTTCTCCGGTTTACCCAGGCCTGCCGCCCTGTATATTGAAGCACCATAATAAACCACAGCACTGTCCCGAAAGGAATTCCGATATATTCAATCCGCAGCCAAAAACGGATATGCT
>CAKMKL010000302.1 GCA_927443375.1 uncultured Paenibacillus sp.
AAAGTCCCGTTATTTATTGCAAAAGTCATCCATAATTGAGATTACCGGTAATTCCTCTCTGTAATTTTACTTAAATGGACTTAAATGGTACGACAGGCCGAATGTAGAGGGAAGATTCCCCTTCATCATTACGAAGTACTATCTGTGTTACGTTCTTCTGCACATTTGAGAGGCTGATCCGGTAATACGAAGGATTCTTGTACCACACTTCCACCTTATACTCCTGCGGCTGTTCACCGGTATACAGGGTCATCGTGCCCGAACCCTGATAGGCCCCCTGCTTGCTCTCCAGCTTGTCAGACACATCGTTTAAATCCTTGACCACAGACGCGGCATCCTTCTTCCCGCATCCCGCGAGCACCAGGGCCACGCTCATAATGATCGCGAGTACCCATGTTATCCGGCGCATGACATCATCCCCTTAACCTGTTTTGAAAAGCATTGATTAGTACATGTCTATGAGGGACTTGCCTGCAATATGCAGACGGGCATGACAAGCAGGAAGGATAATCACGGGCGGCCGTCCCCCGCATCACAAAAGCCCGCGATGGGCGCGGGCCTTAAGTTTCAGGTACGCTTTTGCTGATACCAATGGTAAACACACCGCTAACCGCCCTTCTCCGTTCCGGATCGGCATAGAGGTCGACTTAAAGGGCAACCCGTAGATTTCTTTGGGAATATCGGCACTAACCGTCTCGCCGGTCTCCAGCGCCTTTCGGATTCCTCCGCTTGGCGGGATGGCCATCCCCTCCTGAATGCGGATATCCAGCTTAGCTCCCGGAAGATAGTAGATAAACTTCTCCCCATCCGCCAGGGCGAACATCACATCAATAGGAAATAAGCGCTGCACGAGCGGCAGTGATATTTTTAAAGATTCCAGCAACTGCTCATGACCTGTTTCATTTTGGTTGGAAAAAATAACTCTATATTACATATTACATAGTGCTTTAACTAAAGAGTCAAAAGTTCTTGTCGAAAAATCATACTCGAAAAGCACTGAAACGTAGATAACAGGAATAATTCCCTTTAGTCAGAAGGGATCCAAGATTGTATGGGATTAGCGGGGAATCTTCCCTCTACATTCGGCCTGTCGTACCATTTAAGTCCATTTAAGTAAAATTACAGAGAGGAATTACCGGTAATCTCAATTATGGATGACTTTTGCAATAAATAACGGGACTTTTTCCTCGTATTGGTTCAGGAGTTGCACTTTGTGCTGGTGATGCATGGAGTTAGTACGGATTTGAGCCTAGCAACCCCGGATATCTGCTACTTGTACGGTTAAGCTTCATAATTGAGTGTGTGTATTGGGAAATGAAGCGAGTCCATGCTGAAGATGAAGCGATTTTTGAGAAAAGAAGAGGTTTAAAGGCTAGAAGCCGAAACGAACGAACACGATCAGCAGCACATCCAGGAAAAGGATTCAGGCCATCGAGGAATTCGTGATGTGCCAGTGCATGGCGATGGGAATCCTACAACTCGTCGCTATGCAGTTTTCAGGCTGAACCTCGGGGCTGTTTTTTCCTTTACTGCGAACACTCTCCCATGCCGTGGTCTCAGAGGCCAGCGTTGCCGCTTTTTTACACAAGTCTATTTTTCACCTGTCTGCTCAAAATCTCACTTATCTATAACAAAATAATTAAATCCAAGCAGGAAATCGCTGATATGGAGCGCGTTTCGCTGGTTTCTTAGAGGTGTAGAACTTTTGACTGTCTAGTGCTTTAAGACTTCAGATTTATTAATTTTTATATCATATTGCTTACACAAATACTTGTTATAACTAGATTGCTAGCACACACAGCCTCTTAACTTAGAACAAGCAAGGTACATTGGAAAGATTTCTCATTAAAATTTTATCTATTCATAGCCGATAATGTAGCGTGCCTATCTGCAGGGCACCTAACAAACTAAAGGAGAATGAACACTATGGGGAAAATAAAAATAATAACTAATAAAATACGCAATATCTCGCTGAGGGTTAAGCTTCCTATTTTATTAAGCCTGCTAGTTGCTGTAGTCCTCTTGGCGACATCCGTAACCGTTTATTTTGTCTCCTCCGATCTGTTGCTCCGGAAGAGCAAAGATGAAATAAATGCAAACGGGGACCGCATAGGTGAAGGGCTGTGGACTTCAATGCAGCTGCAGGAGCAGACTTCTTATGTAATTTCAGTGCACAATACCTTCAAACAGCTATTGAATCTTAGGGCAGAAGGAACCCTATCCGGGCAAGAGTTTTTTTCTTCAAAAAATCCCTACTATGAAAAAGCAAATGGTATTCTTCAGGAAAGCATGAACGGCAGAAGCAGCATCAGCTCCTTACTCGTTTTGGATTCTAAAGGAACTATTCTTGCAGGAACAAACACAGACAACATAGGGCAGTCCCGGGCAGACCGTGAATATTTCACCGAAGCCTTCAAGGGTCAATCCTTTATCAGTGATGCCATCCAATCCAAAAGCAGCGATAAATTATTAATTGCATTCTCCCAGCCGATCAAAGATTTGGAAGACAAGGTTATCGGCGTCTTGGCCATGACCGTGGACAGCAGCTTCTTCCTGGATAAACTGGGCAACATTGAAATTAACGGCCAAGGTAAAATAGAGATTTTGAGCCGGAGCGGAATTATCCTGTATAACTCCACCGACCCTGCCCGGATTGGACAAAGTCTTGGAGGCACTCCGGGAATGAATGATTTTCTGGCGATCAGAGCAGCAGATGAGCTATATACGCAATCCATCGAATTAGCCGGCGAATATCTGAGAATCAACAAAATTCCAAAGGCCGATCTTACCATTTCCGTTATCGATTCCTACGCCGATATTAAACGTCCCATTCAGGATATGCTGATGAAAATCCTCATTGTTACGGTTGTCGCCCTGCTGGTCGCCATTGGCTTCGGTATGCTGTTGTCCCGCTCTATTACCAAGCCTGTTATCAAGCTGACCTCGCTGTTCAAAACGCTGGCAACCGGAGATTTGACCATAAGTGCCGATGACCGCTATAAGAGTGAATTCAAGGATTTGGCTGACAGCTTTAATACCATGGTCCGGCAAAATAAAGAGCTCATCACCAATATGAATAATTCGATCTCCGTGCTCAACACAAGCACCAATGAACTGGAGAAGACTTCTAAACAGACTGCCCGCTCCATTAATGAAACTTCGGTAACCTCCACGGGTATTGCCCAGGCAATGGAGCTGCAGTCCAATGATACTGAGCACATCGTCGATAAGTTCTATGGGTTCAGTGAGAAGTTTGCTGCGATCAACGATAATGCGCAATCCGTCAGACAAAGGGCTGAGGAAATCATTGAGGTCTTCCATACAAGCAATCAGGTTGTTGACGGTTTAATTCAGATCAGTGACAAGAATGAACAAGAGGTTCAGAAAATCTCGGCGATCACAGTAAAACTTCAGGAAAGCTCCAACAGCATCAGCAATATTACAGGAGCAATCAATCAAATCGCTGCTCAAACGAATCTGCTTGCGCTGAATGCATCGATCGAAGCCGCTAGAGCCGGGGAACACGGGAGAGGTTTTGCTGTAGTGGCCTCCGAGATCCGGAAGCTCGCTGAGCAGAGTTCGAAGCAATCCAATGAAATCTATGACATCATTCAACAGAATCTTAACTTTGTCGCAGAAAATAATACTAGTGTAATAGTGATTAATAACATCTCCGCCCGGCAGGATGAGCTCGTTGGACAAACCCAGGAGGCCTTCCAAACCGTTCTGGACAAAATCACGGACATCACGGATCAAATTAAATCGATGGCCGACGAAATTGCTCATATGCAAAAAGACAAGGACGAGGTTCTCGATTCGGCGCAAAGCCTCTCGGCTACCGGTGAAGAAGTTTCTGCTTCGGTAGAGGAAGTTACCGCTACCATGGTGGAACAATCCTCCACTATTGAACAACTGGCCGAGATGGTAGAAACCATTGACCAGCTCACCAAAAATCTGGCAGAATCAGCCTCTAAATTCCGCGTCGAGTAAGATGGCGTACAGATAATTTATACTCCACCGGGTTCCATGATATTGGACTGCGTTAAGATATACAGCGGCGTATCGACAGCTAAGAAACGCAGTCCCTTGACAATAAAGTTATAACTTCTATATATTTTAAGAACTAAAATATATATGGAGCGTGCCCGCCTATGAGCATAGAACAGCAGAAATCACAAGCCGTCCATAACCTTATGAATACTATGGCTGCCGTCCAGAAGAAATCCCAGATATTCGTTGAACGGATCAACCAGCAAGAATCCCTGAACCAGAATCAGATCATGCTGTTGTTTCAGTTGCGATTGACCGGCAGCCTGAATATCACTGATATTTCAGAAAGGTTCGTCATCACTCCGGGCGCTGCTTCCTCTATGTGTGACAAGCTGGAGGACGCAGGGCTAATTGAACGGTTACGTACAAAAGAGGACCGCCGGGTAGTCAACATCGTCATTACGGATGAGGGAACCCGGAGAATCCTGAAGCTGTTTGACAGCTTTGAGGCCATAGAGCTGGAGAAGTTCGCGGATACACTGCAAAAAGTCAATGAACTGATGAATGAAATTATCAGCTAGGATCTTTAAGGCACTGCCTCAGATAACTGAAGGCGGTGTTTTTTCTGTTTGCAGAATACAAAATTATTTCATTGACTATATATTATAGTATGTATATATTTTAATTATTAAAATATTTCAATGGAAGGGATTTGACGCATGCATCGTCTGCTAACAGATCTGAATACAGTGAAAGAACCGCCGCTCAAGATAAGAGGCTCTCTTATACGTAAGGAAGATCTGACTGCCTCTCATGTAGACGTGCTTGGCCATTTCAAAACAGCCGGATCAATAACAACGTTAGGACTCAAGGTGTCCGGGGAATGCTCAATCGCACAATCATGTCTGGCGGCAAAAGTAGATATTCTCGGAAGCCTGCGTGTACGGAGTCTGCAAGCGGAGCGTGTCCACTCCTCGGGTTATCTGTCGGCAGCTGATGACATCACTGCAGGTACCTTTTGGGCAAAAGGAGCTTTACGGCTAAACAGCCTCACAGCTGCTGAATCAGTTGAAATCCGCCTAAGCGCCCGCAGCATTATTGATCTTATAAGAACAGATGGGGCTGTTAAGGTAAAGGGCGCATCCACGGGATTTCATTTTCTCACCGGACCTTTTCAAAGGCTGGACTGCCGCTTAATTGAAGGAGCAGTAGTTGAACTGGAACGAACCAAGGCTGAGGTTGTCTGCGGCAAGAGAATTGTGATTGGGCCCGGATGTAACATTCAGGAAGTCCGCTACAGTGAATATCTGCAGATAGACAAGCGCTCCAAAGTAGGACGTATTATCAAATTGAACGGCTCCGGAGGTACAATAAGATGAATAGCGGAATTACATCCCGAACGAATGTCTTAAAAACCACCAGAAAAGTTTTTACCCTTATCTTCCTAATTCCCATTCTTAGCGTATGGACAGCTGGCAGTGGTGTTTGTGCCATCATAGCTTCAATAGCTGGTATCCTTGGAGCATTCGGCTGGAAGGGAATCGCGATGAACCTCACTCCGGATTATGCGCTGCCGCGGATCTTCAGTCTGCCGTTAGGCTTTGGGCTGGCCCTGCTGTTATTCATTTCCTTTGTGTATACAAGACGGTTCCTGCGCAGCTGCCTGGATTATATTAAAGCCTAAGACTGTACGATGACTTGCAATTCAACTGCAGCAGGGCTTATCAGTAAGCAGCAGAAAGAGTCCGCGTCAAGGCGGACTCTTTCTTACATACGTGATTCCACAATCAGCGGATCGACTCCGCGATCTTCAATACCTCGGACGGTTTTAGCCCGTGAGTTGCGATATCGTACAGCACATCGTCTGCTTCCCAGTACATGGTTCTATCATTCATCATTACAGCCTCAACGCCGTTCACCTTTACCTTATCCATCTTTCCGCTAGTCGAAATTTCGTAGGCCGTTTCCTTATCGGAAATGCAGAGATGCATCTTGATGTCTTGTTTCTCCTTCTTACTGGTGAAGAACAAATTAAGGTATTTGCCGTTCACGGCACCTTCTTCAGATGTATAAAATTCACCATGGTCAAAAGCAAACCCTTCCGGCAAATATTTCGGCAGCTTCACTTTGAACAAAGCATATTTATCCAGCTCGGCCTGGCTTTTCACGGTTAGCATACGCTCCGCGGTTTCCTTATCGCGCTGCTCCTGCTCACTCTTCGTAATCAGCTTGTCGCCGTCAAAATTTACAATCTGCTCCCCGTCGGCATTATAGACCTTTCCAAGCTTCTCAGTAAAGGAAGTAATCACATTGCCATCCTTGTCAAACAGCTTACCCTTCCAATCCTCGGGAAAAGGCGGCACCCCACTGGGGGCCATTTCGCTGGCAGTAATATTCCCCAGATTAATCGTCTGCAGCACTCTGCCAAACAATTCCTCTGCAAAGGACGGCTTGACGAAGCTGATGCTTAAGCCCCCGGCAATCAAAATCGAAGCCATAATCATGACCGGACGTCTGAGGCTGGACTTCATTTTCATATTTGTTACCTCCTGCTTAAAGTTGTAGCTGCTCTGTATTTTGCTGAGCACAGCCGTCCTATGGGAATTGCTGAAATTCTGCCCGGCCAGTGCCTTGCCAAGCTCCAGCAGCTCAAGGGATTCCGCTGATTCGTTCCAGCAGGATGGATGCTTGAGATGGAGCCCCTCGTCGAGATCCCTTGCGAATTTCTGTATCTTGTCTTTGGTATTCACAGCTGGTCCACACTCCCTATTTCAGACTTTAGTTTTTTCATGCTGCGGTAGAGAATGACCCCGACGTTGCTCTCCGACATCCCGGTGAGGCTGGCGATCTCCTTATTTTTCAGATCCGCTCCGAACTTAAGCGCCACGAGATTCCGTTCTTTAGCTGTCAATATGTCCAGTGCGAGGTTCAGTCTGCCGCTGCGTTCCCCCTCCAGCAAGTGCTCCTCCGGGGCTTGTCTGCCTGACACCAGCTCGCGGACCGCTTCCAGCGGGAAGAAACGGGTTCTTCTCAGGCTCCTGTAGTAGTCATTTACGACATTTCTCGCGATGGCGAACAGCCACACCTCAAACGGTGCCTTCTCCGTGGAGTAGCTGTGCAGCTTGGACAACGTCTTCTCAAAAACCTGACTGGTCAGATCCTCCGCCGTATACCGGCAGCTGACGCGGTAAGCGGTATAATTGAATATTCTGGAATAATAGTTTTCAAAAATCGTGGTGAACAGCCTGTCTGTATTTGTTTCTGCAGGCCTCTCTTCCTTGATGCTTTTTTGCCAAAAAGACTGTAACAATGCGCGCTCTTGCATCTCT
Source organism: uncultured Paenibacillus sp. (assembly GCA_927443375.1). Classification (GTDB taxonomy): domain Bacteria; phylum Bacillota; class Bacilli; order Paenibacillales; family Paenibacillaceae; genus Paenibacillus_AQ. The sequence continues at coordinate 7,320 of CAKMKL010000302.1, forward strand.
CAAGCTCTCCTTTCCTGCATCTTTCACCGGGCCAAGTGATTTACCCCAGCTAATACGCTGACACAGAAGTTTCATTACAAGCCGGGAGAAATTCAGCCAAAAAAGACGTCTCCTCTAGTATCGTGGATGATTTCACTGCTGTATGCGGATTATGTTGCACAGGGCAAAAGGGATTAGCTATCAATAATAAAAAACTGCTCTCTAAGCTGACTTTCAGCCTAAAGAGCAGTTCCTTATGGAATCGGTGCTTCAAAATATATCTTACGCTTGTTCTTGTTTTCTCTCTGTCAGGTAGTACAGGAAGGCCAGGACCGGCACCGCCAGCCCGATCAATGTCGTCATTCCCCAGCCGCCGTACGCATACGACCAGCCCCCCAGTGAAGAGCCAATAGCTCCACCCACGAAGAAAATTGCCATGAACAATCCGTTTAAGCGTCCTCTTGCTTCATTGCCCAGGGAATAAATTGCCCGCTGGCCCAGCACCAGATTTCCTGAAACGCCCATGTCCAGCAAAATTGCCGCCAGAGTTAGAAGCCCCAGGGTCACCCTGGAATCATTTTGAAACAAATAAGCGATCAAAAAGGCTGCGGCTGCCAGCATAAAGGCAAGACCGGTAAGCGGACGGGTCCAGCCCCGGTCAGCCCATCTCCCGGCAATCGGAGAGGCGACGGCACCAGCGACACCAGCCAGTGCAAACAGCGCAATCCCCTGCTGGCTCAGGTGATACGTATCCGCCAGCCGCAGTGAAACGGTCGTCCAGAACAGGCTGAAGGTTCCAAAGAGACTGGCTTGATAAATCGCCCGGCGGCGCAGCACCGGTGTGTTCTTCAGCAGGGTTCCAAGGGAGCGGATCAGTCCGCCGTAGTTCATTGCAGGAACGGGCTGGCGCTGCGGCAGAACACGGGATAACAGAATAGTCAGCAGGGCGATTATTACCGCCGAAATAGCATAGATCGCATGCCAGCCCCAGAGTCCCGAGACAAAGCTGGCCAAGGGACGGGCGAACATGATACCAAGCAGCAGTCCGCTCATCACATTCCCTACTACCCGGCCGCGATGCTCTTCCGCAGCTAAGAAGGAAGCGTACGGCACCAGAACCTGGGCGGCTACCGAACCGAGCCCGATAAAGAGCGACGCTCCCAGAAACAGGGCTGCATTCGAGGCCAGTGTGGCTGCGACCAGCGCAACCACTACGACAGATAGCGAGATTACCGTAAGACGGCGGTTCTCAATGATGTCACTGAGCGGAACTATGAATAAGAGGCCGAGCACATAACCGATTTGAGTCAGAGTCACGATCAGACCTGCTGCGCCGGAAGATAGATGTGTGGCCGCCGCGATCGGTCCGATTAGCGTTTGGGCATAATAGAGGTTGGCAACGATAAGTCCGCACGAGGCTGCCAGCAGAAAAGTAATCCAGGCGGGGATCGTTTTGCTCTCCGAACCGTCCTTTGCCAGATGTACCCGGTTCATTTGAGTTACCTGATTCATTTGAATTCCACCTTTCATTCTCAAATACTATACGTATAGTTTATTAATTATACCCATATAATATACTGAACGTTCAGTTTTGTAAATAGGTGCACGTAAATAAATATTTGAGAATGCTTATTTGGATGCTTCCGCCGCAGACTGGCTATTCTCATGATTAATTTTGTATAATGTACGTATAGTTTTGTTTAGTAGCGGATTTGGAGTGAACCTTTCACCAGGAGGAATAGGGATGGATAAAAAAAGAGGACGGCCACGGAATAACGAAGCGGAGGCTTCCATTCTGGCGGCATCGTACGAGCTGCTGCTGGAGACCGGTTTTGCTGCGGTAACTGTAGAAAAAATCGCTGAGCGGGCCAAAGTGAGCAAAGCCACCATTTATAAATGGTGGCCTAATAAGGCAGCCGTAGTTATGGACGGCTACCTCTCCGCAGCTTCAGCAAGGCTGCCAGTACCCGATACGGGTTCGGTTCAGGAGGATATTGTGATTCATGCGACGAATCTGGCGGTGTTTCTCCGCAGCCGCGAGGGCAAGGTGATTACGGAGCTGATCGGCGAGGGGCAATTCGATGCTGGTCTGGCTGAAGCCTACCGGACCAGATTCTTTGCCCCCCGCCGTCAAGAGGCGCGCCAGTTATTGGAGCGGGGTGTTACGCGGGGGGAATTACAAGCGGACCTGGATATTGAAAGCTGCATTGATCTGCTCTACGGCCCTATCTTCTACAGGCTTTTAATTACAGGGGATAACCTCGATGAAGCTTTTGTCAAATATTTGACGACCGCCGCTTTCGAGGGCATAAAGCGATAGTTGAAGCACCGGCAGTGCCGGATGAGGCAGATTCTACTTTTCACCGCATTCCAGTCTTGTATATGTATTTATTAATTCATCCAATTTCATGGATTGGCTGATCACACTCGGGTGAAGCAAGCCATATGTTTGTTCCATTTGATTTAATCTGGCCCGTTCCGCTTCTATTTGCTTGCGGAGGAACTCAAAATTATCCATCTTCATTACCTCCCGTACATATTTTAGAGGTATATGTCAAAATATAGGACATTAAGCTCAGTGCATCAATGATTAAAAATCCGCTTGTATGCATACTTCGCTGGTAATCGGTAGAATTTACCATACTGATGGTAAAAGAAAAGGGCAGCCGGCTACAACGCCAGCGGCCCTTTTCTGCGAGTTATGAGACTGGTTTGATCATTATACCAAGCTGCTTCAAATAAGGAGTGAGTTCTTCATACAGCTGCTTAAGCCGCGCTGACTCTTCTTCCGTTAACCGCTCCGGTTGTATGCTGCCGTCCTGACCGGTTATTTGATTGTTAAAGGCTTTAAGTTCGCTTATCAGCTGCTTGAAGCTGGCCAGTTCTTTACCGCTGAAGGTTTGTTCTCCTTTGACCAGCTGCTGATCCCAAAATGTGCTGCTGTCCACCGTATTTAGTGGATCCCTTTTCATGGTTGATTCTGTCTGTTCTAATTTCTCGAAATAAGGCTCAAGCTTTAGAGTCAGCTCCTTATAGCTCTCCTGATCTGTACTGCTGAGCTTCTCCGGATGAAGCCCCCCTTCCGCATCGGCAATCTTCAGGTTATAGGCGCCAAGTTGATGCAGCAATGCAGTTAATGCGGCAAAATCTTCTTCGCTCAAACTGTTTTTTGCCTGCTGCAGCTTGGTCTCAAGATGATCATACCCTTCCTGCGTTCCGCCCATTTGCACCAAATGCTCTTGAGAGCCGTAGACGGAATCCGCCAAATAAGTATATCCGGCATACGCTCCGGTCGGAATTAATAATGCAGCAGCTACAATGGTGGCAACAAGCCATTTCTTCATGCGTCTTCCCCCTTGACCTGGATTAATCCCGCTAAGGATTCTGTCCTTCAGTTCAGGTGGAGCGCTCCAGCCTTCGGCTTGCTCCTGAAGCGCCTGCCGCAGATTATGCTTAAGACTCATGGATATCCTCCACCTTTCTGATTCGGATGGTGTCAGCCTGGCGTTTCTGGCGCAGCTTCTGCAGCGCAGCATGAATCCGGGATTTGACGGTTCCCAGCGGAATCTCCAGGATGGCAGCGACCTCCTCCTGGGAATACTCCTGCAGATAATGCAGTATAATGACCTGCTTCAGCTTAAAAGGCAGCCGGTTCACGGTCTCCAGAAGCTCACGGTTGGATAGCCTGTCTGCTACTTCTCCCGCAAAATCATACTCCACCCTCTCCCGGGTATGCTCCGCTTTCTTGATCACCCGGAGATGCTTCCAGCCCTTACGGCGGTAAGCACGGATCTGCCGCATGACCAGCCCCATCAGCCAGGGTCTGAAATCGCGGGACTGATCATACTGCCCCAGTGAGCGGTGCAGCTCGATATAGATATCCTGCACCACATCCTCTGCATTCAGCGGCTCAGAAACAAGGAAACGCACGGTCCTGTAGACATCGCGAATGGTCGCCTCGTATAACTCACCATAAGCTTCACCGCTGCCGGCTAGCGAAAGCTCAATGAGCTGCGAATATTCATCTCTATGCTTCATCCGCCATTCCCCATTCAGGCTTACACTATATATTGGCGGGCTGTGCAAATATCGTTCGTTTTATTTTCCAGCCGCTTTGCGGGAGATCAGTATGGTCATCAGAACAATCATTCCAGCCCCTATGGCTTGGACAGCATTGAATGGTACGGATAGCCAGATGACGGAGAACAAAATGGCCGAAATCGGCTCGGTGCAGGAGAGCAGACTGGCTTCGTGGGGAGCGATATGGCGGAGGCTGGCTATGTACAGATAGAACGGAACAAGCGTCCCGAGCACAATCACAAACAGGATAGAGCCAATGATGGAAGGTGACCAATCTACAGACGGCACAGACCAGAACGGATGAATCAGATTCATCCCGGCACCGCCGACAAGCATACCCCAGCCCATAAGCAGCGGAGTACTGTACTGCTTAAGCAGTGGAGCAGAATATAGGGTGTAGAACGCCAGAGTTACACCGGATAAAATCCCCCAGAAGAAGCCTTCTAGCGGCACGGTCAGCTGCGCGGTATTTCCGCCGGTAAGCAGCAGATAGGTGCCCGCAAGCGCGAGGATTGCACCAATGAAATCCAGGGGCGTGAGCCGTGTTCTTTTCCAGATAATCGTGAAAAGGAGAATAAACAGCGGGGCCAGGTACTGGAGCAGCGTCGCGATTGCGGCATTGCCATTTTCAATAGAAGCAAAGTAAGTGAACTGGACGCCCAGCATACCGAACAATCCGAACAGCAGCATTTGTAAGGTGAATCTTGGCTCCAGCCACACCCTCCAGACGAACGAACCTTCCTGGCGCAGGCAGAGCAGCAGGAACAGCCCGCCTGAAATTAACAGTCTTATCGTCACAAGCCAAGCGGCTGGAAGCATCGCCTGCTGGAACAATTGCTGAGCTACAGTCCCGGAGACTCCCCATAACAGAGCTCCCCCGGAGGCCATTATAATCCCTTTGGAACGTTGCATAGGAATCCTCTCTCCTCCAATGGCTATTCTACTACCTTCCCAATAATTTGTTCTTTCCTAATGGGACCAAACATCCTGCTATCCAAGCTATTACCATAGTTATCACCTATAACAAAATATTCATTTGCCCCAGTGCTATAATCACCTACATTAGGATTATCTGTTAAGCGATAGGGCAGCTCAAGCTGAATACCATCAATTAATATCTTGTCTTTCATTACTTTGATTTCTTCATTTGGTAAGCCTATGATTCTTTTAACATAGTATTTATCTTTCTGGTCTTTGTAAAAGTAAACAATATCATTACGTTTAATTTCGTTCCGGTTATAATAATCAGCATCTACTTTAAGTATTTGCCCATTTTTAAAGGTCGGTTCCATGGATGGGCCCATGACTTCTACTTCTTTATAGTTTGATTTTTCATTACATGCGCTCAAAATCACAATAACAAATAAGAAAAATATGTATTTTTTCATTAGTAGGATCTCCTTTATCTTCTTGTATATGTTCCCCTAACCTTCCGCAGCGCGCCAAACCTGAACCGTAACAAGCTTGTCTCCTCTTTGTTAACGGAAAGTGACCGGGGAGTGGACGATTTACTCTATAATAAAAGAAACTGGATTGATTATGTATTGGAGGAACTTTTATGAAACGATGGATCACTGCCTCTGCTGCTGCAATAATTCTTGCCGCTTGCACTGCAGTTACTACTATAGATAAGACTTTTGCTGCTGCACCGCTTACATTGACTGTCGACGGCGAAGCCGCCCTATCCCCTCTTCATCCGTTCCAGGAACACGGCCTTGTTTATGTGCCTGTCAGAGTACTAACTGAATTCTATCCTGCCACACTACAGTGGGACAATAAGCTGAAGCTGTTAACTATAATAGATGGCAGCAGCAGTACAATAATCAAACCCGGAAGCGAGCTTATCCTTTATTATGGAAGCACATCCGCACTGGAAGGCAAAGCTATTCTGCGAAAAGGGCGTAACTATTTTCCCGCTTCGTCGCTGAATCTGCTGTCCGGCGCAGACTTCCGGCTGGATCAGAAAAATAATACAGTGTCCATCATTTCGGGCAGTGTGAGCACAACCGTACGCATCCCTACAGAAGCACTTGCTGTGGCGGAGGGTCATCCAAAGGTCAAAATCTACGCTGCACTCAAAGACCAGACCACGTATAAAGGTTATATTCTGGAAGTGAACGGCAAGAAACATAAGTTTGACTGGGAAACGCCAAGGGATCTAAGCCACCCTCCGGAGCTCTATTATGCGGATGTGAACAAGGATGGACAGCCTGAGGCTGTTGTGATTCTGACGCTTGGCACTGGTACAGGAATTGTCGAGCAGGAGATTCACATCGTAAAACCGGAAACGTGGAAGGAGCTTACCGTTCCCGAGGCCTGGAAGGCGGCAAGCCAGCTTGTATCCTCCACTATCACTTCAGATCATAACGATATGCTGATTTCACTGAAGCTTAAAGGTGCTGCCCCTGCGTCGGTTACTCTGCGGCTTCCGGACCGTGCCGAAGATGGAAATATCAGCGACACGGCAGGCATCGGTACGGTGACTTACTATAGTGTAGAGTCAGGCCGGCTGGTAGCCGAGTTAAATGTGACTACCGGATTTCTGGAAAGTATCGGGAGCCTGAAACTGGTCTACAAGCCAGCGGACTCAGGAATGGCCCTGGTGCCCGAATCGGTAACCTTCATTCCATTTAAAGAATATCCCGCAACCATTAAGGAGTCTGGCGCCAATGATTGATGCCCATATTCACCTGGAACAATATGATCCGTTACTGCTGGAGAAGATGTTACCGGAGCTTCCGGTGCAGGGCGTGGAGTCGGTGATCGCCGTCTCGATGAACCTGGATTCCTGTATCCGCACACAGAAGCTTGCCCGGAAGTATCCCAAGCTTGTGAAGCCGGCTTACGGCTTCCATCCCGAGCAGCCGCTGCCCACAGCGTCCGAGCTGGCGGTGCTGCTGGATTTCATCGAACGTCATGCCGGAGATATGGCTGCTGTAGGCGAAATCGGCCTGCCGTATTATTCGCGGGCTGAAGCGCTGGAGCGCGGGGAGGCTTATGAGCTGGAGCCTTATATCCGGCTGCTCGATACCTTGCTGGGCCTGGCGGCCCGCCTCGGCAAGCCGGTTGTGCTGCATGCTGTCTATGAAGATGCATTGACTGCCTGTGATCTGCTGGATAAGCACGGGATTAAGGAGGCACATTTCCATTGGTTCAAGGGGCCGGAAGAAGCCGTCACCCGAATGATCGAGCGCGGCTATCATATCTCCTTCACCCCGGATATCGTCTATGAGCCGGAAATTCAGGCCTTGGCCCGGCGTTATCCTTCTAAGCTTGTTATGGCAGAAACTGACGGACCCTGGCCGTTTGAGGGTCCCTTTGCCGGACAGCCTACACATCCGGCCATGATCCGTGATGTTGCTGCAGCCTGGGGAGCGCTGCACGGATACTCCGCCGCCCAGGCGGAAGCGATGCTGACCGCGAATACGGCGCGGTTCTACCGGTTTTAGCGGGCAGGGCCCTTTTAGTGTTCTGCAAAAACACATTTCGCTTCTATAACATTCGTGAATCCGGGCGGTTTTCCTCCATATAAGAAAACAATACCTGGGCGGTCTTGAAATAAGTGTACTTCGTACAATTAAACCAGCTGTTTTGCGGGTATTAGGTGTTTAGGTGTATTATGTACAATTAATAAACCTCCTTCTCCGCTGAAACGACGGAAATGGAGGTTTTAGTTGTACCAAGTGCAATTAGAATCCAAAAAAGGGTCAAAAGGATTATTTTAGTTGTACAGAGTGCAATTAGAGTACCGTACGTTGCGGCGCGAGAGCAGATAGGTACTGTGCGAGGCAGATTGGTGCTGTGTGAGAGCAGTTCGTTGCTGTGTGAGGCAGATTGGTGCTGTGCGAGGCAGATTGGTGCTGTGCGAGAGCAGTTCGTTGCTGTGTGAGGCAGATTGGTGCTGTGCGAGAGCCGTTCGTTGCTGTGCGAGAGCAGTTCGTTGCTGTGTGAGGCAGGTTGGTGCTGTGCGAGAGCAGTTCGTTGCTGCGCGAGAGCAGTTCGTTGCGGCGCGCGAGCAGATAGGTGCTGTGCGAGAGCAGTTCGTTGCTGTGCGAGGCAGATTGGTG
>CAKMKL010000303.1 GCA_927443375.1 uncultured Paenibacillus sp.
GGAAACGTCGGTGTGGCGGGAATGCGGAACATGGACGAGAAACTAAGGATTGAAAGCAGACTGGCGCAGATTGGCTCACAGGAGGATCCTGCTACCGGTGCAGTGAATTATCCGATTTATAATGCAACGGCATTCCGCCACCCTAGACTTGGACAAAGCACAGGGTTCGATTACATCCGTACCAAAAACCCGACCCGGTCAGTACTGGAAACGGCTGCGGCCGAGCTGGAATCCGGCGATGCCGGCTTTGCCTGCAGTTCCGGTATGGCTGCGTTGACCACCGTGTTTGCTTTGTTCGGCCAAGGCGACCATCTGGTTGTTTCGCTGGATCTGTATGGCGGCACCTACCGGCTGCTGGAACGGATTCTCTCGAAGTACGGCATCAGCGCCTCTTATGTGGATACTAATGACCTGGATGGCCTGGAAGCGGCCCGCCGTCCGAATACAAAGGCTGTATTCATTGAGACTCCGACCAACCCGCTGATGATGATAACCGATATATCGGCTGTTTGTACGTGGGCCCGCCGGCATGGGCTGCTCACGATTGTAGACAATACGCTGCTCACTCCATTCTTCCAGCGTCCGCTGGAGCTGGGTGCAGATATTATTGTCCATAGCGCGACCAAATATCTGGGCGGCCATAATGATGTTCTGGCGGGTCTGATTGTGACCAAAGGCGCCAGTCTGCTTTCAATCCTTAGTTTCTCGTCCATGGGTAGCCTCCTAAATGTGGTGTTGAGCATTCTCTTTTCATCTATGATTAAATGATTGGACCAATATCGTAAGGGGTCTCCTGATATACATAGTAATTGAGCCAATTGGCGAACAATAAGTTGGCATGGGCACGCCATACGGCCGGCGGGGTAAGCTGTGGATCATCCTTTGGATAGTAGTGCTTCGGCAGTGCAATATCCAATCCCTTGGCTATATCGCGGTCATACTCCCATTTCAGGGAGAACGGGTCATACTCAGAGTGACCGGTGACAAAAATCTGCCTGCCGTCATGCGTTGACACGAGATAGACTCCGGCTTCTTCGGATTCAGCAAGAATCTGCAGATCGGGATTCGCTTCGATATCTTCCCGGGAAACGTCGGTGTGGCGGGAATGCGGAACATGGAACACCTCGTCAAAACCGCGCAGCAGCTTGAAGTTATTATGGCTCAAGGTATGCGGGAAGACGCCGAAGCATTTCTCGGGCAGACTGACCTTGCGCACGCCGAAGTGGTGGTATAATCCAGCCTGTGCCGCCCAACAGATATGCATCGTCGAGGTGACGTTGTGCTTGCTCCATTCAAATATTTCTTTCAGCTCTTCCCAGTAATTTACATCCTCAAATTCCAGTTGCTCTACGGGGGCACCGGTGACAATCAGTCCGTCCAGACGGCGGTCGCTGATTTCATCAAACGTTTTATAGAAACTCTTCAAATGCTCCGGTGAAGTATTTTTGGAGGTATGCGAGCCGGGATGCAAAAGGATCACATCGACCTGGAGCGGGGAATTCCCGATCAGGCGCAGCAGTTGCGTTTCTGTTGTTTCCTTGGTAGGCATTAAATTCAGGATAGCAATCCGTAAGGGACGGATGTCCTGATGAAAAGCCTGGCTCTCATCCATTACAAAGATATTTTCTCCGGATAATACTTCTTTGGCCGGTAAGCTGTCGGGGATTTTGATTGGCATTGCAGTGTCCACTCCTTAATCGAATTAGTGTCCTTCCATTCTCTGTAAAGCATGCAAAAAAGACCTTTCTCGCACGAGAAAGGTCATATAGCTGTAGTCATATGCGCCTCTCTCATCTGCCAGAGAACGATGCCGGGATATATTCTTCCCCTGCATAGCTTCCGCAAGAATTAGCACCGTGCGTTTACACGCCGGTTGCCGGGTTTCATCGGGCCAGTCCCTCCACCTGCTCTTGATAAGATTTAGCTGTATTCAATTATTTTCTTAAAATTCACTTTAAATCATGAACCTGCTTTTCGTCAAGTCCATACAATGCTGAAGAGCCCCTAAACTGTAAAGAATTTAGCTTGTAAGAGGCATATCCCGGCGTTATACTAGACAAGTGTTTCACAGCACAATTGGCGAAAAGAAGAGGTGAGTAAAGAATGGAAGGCGACCCGGGTGCGCAGTTAAGCGTACAAAGTGAGCAACCACACAGGATTAACATCAGCTTGCCGGCGGCGGGAGCATTTCTTCTTTATGTCCTCGAAACGTCATTCTGGCCGATTCATTGATTGTACCACCGGCCAAGCTGATTTTTTCCGTGTGCTTTAATTAGCATACCCCTGGAGAAGAACGGGGACAGAAGGAGTGAATCAGATGAAAATCCGGCTGGTAAATGCAGGGGTTTTTACACCGATCGATGATATTGAGGAAACACTTACCGCCCCTTTAGAAGGGTTCTACTGGATCGATGCCGATGACGAGGATTTGGAGCTGCTTCAGCCTCTGTATAATCTGCATGATCTGGCCGTTGAGGATTGCCTCAGTGAAGAGGAACAGCGGCCGAAGATTGAAATTTATGAGAGCCATTATTTTATTGTAGTCAACAGCATCCGTTTTGATGATGAGGAGATTTTCCTCCGGGCGCTTAACGTTTTTCTGGGCAGACATTTCATAATTACCGTCACCAAACAGAAAATTCATGAGCTGCGTGTCCTGAAGCCCATCCTGTGGGAGCAGGAGGTCAGCGAACCTGACCGGTTCCTTTACCATCTGATCGACACAGTCGTAGACAATTACTTCTCGGTCGGCGACCGGATTGAAGCACGGATCGAAAAGCTCGAAGAGGATATCCTCATGCACACCAAGAAATCGCACTTAAGCGAAATTATCGGTCTGCGCAGCGAAATTCTATGGCTGAAGAAGATGCTGGGGCCCCAGAAGGAAGTTATCAACACACTAAACAAAAAGGACCTCCGCCTGATCGATGATCAGCTGCAGAAGTACTTTAGTGATATTTATGAGAATGCGGTTAAAATCTCTGAAACATTCGAAACCTACCGCGACCTCATGGGCAACTTGCGCGAAGCCTACCAATCCAGTATCGCCAACCGCGCCAATGAAATCATGAGAGTCTTTACCGCAATTACTACGATATTCATGCCGCTGACCGTAATCACCGGGATCTACGGAATGAACTTTGACAATATACCCGAGACCCATTCACAATATGGCTACT
>CAKMKL010000304.1 GCA_927443375.1 uncultured Paenibacillus sp.
CTTTTTAGATTATTTATTATTTGTCGACAAAATAAGCGTTACTTAGACACTGCGTTCGGACTATTATTAGCTTAAGAAAAAGAGTGGAATTTCTGTACTGCATATTTTCCAGTTGAAGGAGGGCTGCGCGAAAGCTGGTAGAGTAAATGAGAAACCTATATCCTTTCAACTAATGTAAACAGTGAATCTGTAGGCAAACCAAAGGAGAGTTGATCAATATGCAACTGATCTACAAAATGAGGAGTAATAAAATTGTTATTCTAGCTATTGTAAGCGCTCTATTGGCGCTAATCGCAGGTAACGGCAGTGTTTTCGGGGCGGCGAGTTCGTCTACTACCTCTAACACCACAAGGGTATCTGTGCATGACCCTTCGATTTCCTATGATGCTTCTACAAATAAATATTATATATTCGGCTCGCACATGGCGCAGGCAGCAAGTACAGATCTGAGGAACTGGTCCTATATAGGGACACAGGGCTACACGAACACCAGCTTGTACGCCCCTTCAACTTTTGAAGGCTATTATTATATCAAGAACAAGAACAGCGGATTATATCTTGATGTTGTCAATGGCTCGGCAACTGACGGCACGAATATTCAGCAATGGTCGTATAATGGCTCCGATGCGCAAAAATTCAGAATTATGTATTATGGTAGCGGGGATTATTACATCTTAACAGGCAATTCCGCCTTTAAAAGCAGTATAGATGTCTTCGAGGGATCTTCTGCCGACGGTGCTAACATTGATCAATGGACACACTGGGGCGGCACGATGCAGCTGTTCAAAATCCAGCGAAATGCCGATGGAACAGTCGCGTTCCTGTCTAAAGCATCCAACTATACTGCAGCAATTGATGTGTCGGAAGGCAGCACAGCGAACGGTGCGAACATCCAACAATGGAATTACTGGGGCGGCGATATGCAGAAGTGGGAGCTGGTCAAGGCAGGGGGAACCGGCAACTCTGCCAGAAGCGCCGGTGCAGCATTGAATTCAGCGCTCGCGGTGCCTTTTGCCTGGGCAGGATATAACGACCAGGACAGTTCAGGCGGACAATCCGTATGGGCACCGGGACCGGTATATAATTCTTCGTACGTGTGGGCAGACGGATCGACGGGAGCTTATATGATATACTATTGCACCTCCTCGACTTATATCCGTTCGGCTATCGCCTACAGTGTGTCCAAGTCGGTCTCCGGACCATATGAATATGTAGATACCATTATCTATTCCGGCTTCACTAACGGCAGCAACCCGATCACAACGACCTCGTCGTTAGGGAGCAAAACGGTGGATACGTGGTACAAATACACCAATATCCCCGAGCTGATCGACAACGGCTCTTTAACCGGAACCAGAACCGGCTGGTTTAACAATAACGGCCAATACAACAACACCAATTTCCCGAATGCGATAGATCCGGCACTAGTGTATGACAACAGCGGCAAGCTGTGGATGAGTTACGGCTCCTGGTCTGGAGGCATTTATATGCTGCAGATTAACCCCGCAACCGGCAAGCCGTATTACCCAGGCTCCGACAATGGCAATACCGACCGTTACTTTGGCAAGCGGATTGCAGGAGGATACGGTAAATCAGGCGAAGCTCCTTACATTGTGTATGATTCCTCATCAGGCTATTATTACCTTTATGTCACTTATGGCGGTTTGGCCAATGCGGGCGGGTACCACATCCGTTTGTACCGCTCAACCACCATCGACGGAACCTACACCGATGCCGCCGGCAATTCGGCTGTCTATTCCTCAGCCTCCGTGGACCAGTCAGGATACGGCATCAAGCTGTTTGGGAATTACAACTTATCGGGAGCTGGTCAAGGGTATAAATCGGGTGGCCACAATTCTGCACTGATCGATACGGACGGCAGAAGATATCTGGTGTACCACACCCGGTTCAATAATGGCACAGAGGCGCATGAGGTTCGCGTGCATCAGCAATTTATGAATCAGGACAAATGGCCGGTTACTGCGGTATATGAATTTCTGGGCAGCAGTATGAACTCCACCGGATACAGCGCTAGTGAAATGGCGGGTACTTATCAATTCATCAATATGGGATTGGATGCTTCTACAGCCAATGTTGGCATGCTGACCACCCAAAGCGTGACCCTTAACAGCAATGGAACCATTACCGGTTCTGTTACGGGCACATGGACCAATACGTCAGGAACCTACTACTGTACGATGGTCATTGACGGTGTAACGTATAAAGGCGTGTTCTTCAAGCAGCGTAATGAACTGTCCAGCCACAATGAAGTGATGACCTTCTCCTTGATCGGTACGAACAACAAGTCGATTTGGGGTTCGAAGTAAGATGTGCCAAAGATAATACTGGGTATAACAATGGAAACAAACGGCATGGGAAAAGTCTCCTGTGCCGTTGTTTTTTCCACAGTCTTCCATAACCTTTATGAATGCTTCGGTCACTACGGATGGACTGGCTATTAAGCTCTGTGCATCATCTCACCTAATAAATAAACAGCAGGTCGCCCTTGAGGTGACCTGTTGCTTGTTGTGTATAGGAGCTTTAACGCTTCTTATTCTTAATTAACCGTTTGTTGACGTGTGTCCCTTACCCTGATATTGCTCCCGAACAGCGTAGAATCACTGGTTAGCTTATAAGAGGGATAATTCTCTTCTGCTTCCAGCCGCATGACCTCATCGAACAAGGATTCCTGCTGACGGTCACAGAGAAACGTGAACGGTTCTTGCTGAAATACGATATCTGTTGCGTTTGGCTCCGTAATAATCTGAATGACCAGTACGCCATTACAGCCGCAGTCTTCCGTATCATAGAACAGCTTGAAGGATCCCGGCTGGCCGGCAAGACTCTTGTGAAGCCGGTTTGTAGTCAGCGTATCGAGTTGAATGTGCATAGATAGTTACCTCCTTGGAGCAGTGCAGTCTGTGAATAGAGTATACCGCAAATATAACCTGGCTGCACCTTCCACCCGTGTGACCGCACTCACTATCTTTTTGACATTCCCGGCTCAACCGATCTGCGAACGGGCCGCATGCTCCAGACTTAGCAGCTGCTCTCTTACATTAACTACTTCTCCGACGATAATCATTGCCGGATTAAGGATCTTCATCATTGCCGCCAGCTTGCTGATATTGCCAAGAGTTCCGGTGACCGTCCGCTCGCCTGATGTGGTTCCGTTCTCGATTAAAGCAACCGGAGTCTGCGGATCTTTGCCATGCTTGATCAGCTGCCCGCAGATTTCGCTTAACCGGCTGACGCCCATATAGATGGCTAAAGTATCCACACCGTGGGCCAACGTATCCCAGCGGACAGGAGCAGCAGCGTCCTGACAGCGGCTGCCGGTTACGATAGCGAATGAGGCGGCTACTCCCCGGTGGGTCAGCGGAATACCGGCGGAAGCGGCTGAGCCGATGGCTGAAGTAATCCCGGGAATGATCTCGTACGGTATTCCGGCAGCGGCGGCGGCCAATGCTTCTTCCCCGCCTCTGCCAAAAACGAACGGATCTCCTCCCTTTAAGCGGACCACATGGCTGCCTGCTGCAGCGTACTTGATCATCAACCGCTCTGTGGATTCTTGAGGCATGGAATGCTGACCAGGAGCTTTCCCGCAATAGATGCGGATCGCTTCACCTGATGCATAATCCAGCAGTTCTTCATTCACGAGGCGGTCATACAGAATAACATCTGCTGACTGAATGCGGCGCATTGCTTTGATCGTGATCAGCTCAGGATCACCCGGGCCTGCACCGACGATAGATATACTGCCCTGTTTCATAAGCTTTCCTCCAGCGAGGCCAGCTTGACGGTCTCTATATTTCCATAATCATGCATATTATCCCCGCCTTTACTGTGTTTAAGAGCTATATTGTCAGATAAATACTGCCGCTTTCAGGGTCAATATCTACCTCATAGGTCTTAACATGGCCTGTATCCGGGGTTAGAACATTGCCGCTGTGCAGATCTATTCTCCAGTCGTGAAGCGGACAATGCACTCTTGATCCGCAGACCATGCCTTCAGACAAAGCGCCTCCTTTGTGGGGGCATTTGTTCTCTATAGCCAGAACCTCTCCTGTTGTTAGGCGAAATAAGGCGATTTCGGTATTCCCCACAAGCAGCTTCCGGGACCCTTTAATATCAATTTCATTTACATTGCCTACTAGCATTTTGGTCATTGTCATAGGTAGGGCCTCCTTATACCGTCTCAGGTTGTGAAATCGGCTCGAAATTTTTACGCAGCTCCGGCTCATTGACAATCTGCTTCCACGGGTCACTTGTCAATCGCAGGGTGGCTTCAATACGCTCCTTCAGGGCAAGCCGCTCTTCCCTGTCATCAAGCGCCAGCTTGATGCTATCCAGACCGACACGCTCAACCCACTGGGCGGTCCGCTCATTCCATCCGGCATTCTCACGGTAATATTGAAGGAATGCACTGGCCCATTCCAGCACTTCGTCATCTGTTTTCACTACGCAGAGCAGATCCGTAGCCCGGACATGCACTCCGCCGTTGCCGCCGATATGCAGCTCCCAGCCTCCATCGATCGCCACAACACCAAAGTCCTTGATTGTCGCTTCTGCACAGTTGCGCGGACAACCGGACACTGCCAGTTTCACCTTGGCTGGAGTGTTCAGCCGTTCGAAGGCTTTCTCCAGCCGGATTCCCATGCCGATTGCATCCTGGGTACCGAACCGGCAGAAGGTAGAACCAACACAGGTCTTGACAGTACGGAGTGTCTTGCCGTAGGCATGGCCGGATGGCATATCCAGCTCCTCCCACATCTTCGGCAGATCCTCTTTCTTGACGCCGAGCAGATCCAATCTCTGTCCGCCGGTGAACTTCACCATGGGAACATCGAATTTGGCAGCAACCTCAGCGATTTTGATCAGATCGGCCGGTGTGGTTACCCCGCCGTAAATCCGCGGCACTACGGAATAGGTTCCGTCTTTTTGAATGTTGGCATGATACCGTTCATTCGTGAATCTGGATTCCTTTTCATCAATATATTCTTCCGGCCACAGCATACCCAGATAGTAATTCAGGGAAGGACGGCATTTGGCACAGCCTTCGTCATTGCTCCAGTCCAGTACATTCATTACTTCCTTGACTGTCTTCAGCTCCATGCGTTTGATTTCGGCAACAATCTCATCACGTCCAAGCGTGGTGCAGCCGCAAATGCCTTCCTTCACCGTTACAGCATTATCACCGGCGTATATTTGTAGCAGTCCTTCCACCAGCGGCTTGCAGCCGCCGCAGGAAGCAGAAGCCTTCGTGCAGGCTTTGATCGCCCCAACACTGGTACACCCGCCGGTTTGTATCGCTTCGGCAATTGCACCTTTAGAGACGCCGTTGCAGCCGCAGATAATCTCATCATCAGCCATCGCTTCCAGACGGTTCCCTTTTGGTGAAGCCAGCGCATCTGAAGATACGCCGAGCAGCAGCTCTTTCTCCATCCCTTGAATATTCTCATGATTCTTAATCATGGAGAACAGCTGCGCCCCGTCTCCCGTATCTCCGAACAACACCGCGCCTACCAGCTTGTCATCCTTAATTACCAGCTTCTTATAGACTCCTTCGATCTCATCCTGGTAGCGGAGCGCCCTGGAACCGGGCTGTTCGGTGAACTGGCCCGCTGAGAATACATCCACACCTGACACCTTCAGCTTGGTTGAAGTGATTGAACCCGCATAGCCTTCGGTCTGTACCCCCGCCAGTCTTTTGGCGAGAACGGCTCCTTGTTCATATAATGGAGCAACCAGCCCGTATGCGATCCCCCGGTGCTCTGCACATTCCCCTACGGAATAAATGCCGGGAGTGTTTGTCTCCATATAATCATTCACGATAATGCCGCGGTTGATCTCAATCCCGCTTTTGCGGGCCAGTTCTATATTCGGTTTAATACCCACGGCCATTACAATCAAGTCCGCTTCTGCAATTTCTCCGTCGGCAAACAGCAGACCCTTCACTCTTTTTTTGCCGAGGATGGCTTCTGACTGCTTCTTTAGGAGGAACTTCATTCCCTGCTCTTCCAACTCCTTGCGGAGCATCACGGATGCTGCTTCATCCAATTGGCGTTCCATAATATATTCATGGATATGGACAACAGATACCTCCATCCCCAGATGCAACAGGCCTCTGGCCGCCTCCAGTCCCAGCAGACCTCCACCGATCACCAGCGCTTTCCGGTGGGTCTTCGCTGTTTCCTGCATAATTTGGGTGTCCTTAATGTCGCGGAATGCGATCACACCCTCCTTCTCAGCTCCAGGCAGCGGCAGCATAAACGGATTAGACCCTGTGGCCAGGATCAGCTCATCATAGCTGGCTTCAATACCTTTATCTGTGTACACTTTTTTCTGGCGGGTATCAATGGATGTTACGGTATGACCTGTATAAAGCCGGATGCCATTACTGTGGTACCATTCCAAATCATTAATGATGATATCGTTCATAGAAGCTCCGCCTGCAAGGACAGAGGACAGCATAATCCGGTTATAATTGGGATGCGGTTCTGCACCGAATATTGTAATTTCATAAGCCTCCGGGGCTAATTTCAATAAATGCTCAATCGCTCTTACCCCCGCCATTCCATTGCCGACCATGACCAGTTTTTTGCGTAAAGTAGACATATGTCTCTCTCTCTCCTCTCCATGTAGACAACAGAAATAGCCCGCTTCACCCCGCCCGGAAAAATAGTTTTCCCGTTGCGATATTGTGAGAGCAGGCGCCATTGCCGCTTCGATCGAATACATCGTTGTACTCGCCGTAATATTGAATTTGTTAAATCGACTATACTACAGCACCTCGCTAAACGTCAATAATTATGACATATAAATTTTAAATAATTAAATACATCGACAAAACGGTGTATTTTGTGTTATATAATATAACATCTAATCAATTGGCGGTACACTTCAGCTATTATGCCTCGATCATTACGATCTAAAAGGAGCGTCACGCTATGCATTCCCTGCTCTTGATTCATAACGGCAAAACAGAGAACGACATAGAGGCGCGCTCAGCACAGAGTCCTGAAAGCATTCTTAAGTCCTGCGGGTATGTGGTCGGTGTAGCCACTGACCAGGAGCAGGCTGCTGGAATGATCCGGGATATTGACGCCTTCATTCTGAATATGCCGATTACCGAGATTAATCTCTGGAGAGAAAAGCTTATCCGGCACAAAATCGCCCCGGTTCTGTGGTGGTGCACCTCATCTACTGCCAACTTATCTGTCTCTGCCTGCGGAGATGATATTATGGTGGATGGTATTCTCTCCCCTTCTATGCAGGCCCAGGAGATCCATTGGATTCTTCATTTCAGCTCCAGACAATGCTTCGAGCGCCATCAGTGGCTGAAAGAGAAGGAACAGCTGCTTGCGCGGATCGAGGAACGCAAATGGATCGATATGGCCAAGGGCATTCTGTCCAAAGCCAAAAATATCAGTGAATCCGAAGCCTACGACCTTTTGCGTAAGCAGGCGATGAACGAACGTAAACGTATGGTGGATGTAGCCACTTCCATCGTCAAAGTCTATCAGCTGCTGCAGGATCAAACTTAAGGAGAATCCGACATGATTAATATTCTAAAAGAAGTCGCCAGAGGCAAACGCGGCGCACGGGATTTGAGCTACGAAGAAGCGCTCGTTGCAGCAGAAGCGATCCTGGGGCAGACGGCCTCTCCTGTGCAGATCGGAGCCTTTTTGATCGCTGAACGGATCAAGCTGGAGAGTATTGAAGAGCTAGAAGCCTTTGTAGCCGTCTGCCGTAAGCTTGCCCGCCGTGAACCGGTGCTGCAGGGACTTGATTGCGCAGGACCTTATGACGGGCGGAAGCATTCCTTCATCGCAACCTTTCCAACAGCTTTTCTGCTATCCGCTGCAGGTGTGCCGGTTACCCTGCATGGTACAGCTTCACTTCCGCCCAAATGGGGCGTTACCTTGCAGGATGTCATTCAGAAGTCCGGCATAGATATCGCGAGGCTAACACAGGCTGATGCCATTGAAGCGGCAGCCGGCAGCGGCGTGCTTTTCGCCAAAGCAGAAGACTGGTGTCCCCCGCTCGGTGCCCTCCGCAAGCTAAGAGAGGATATCGGAATGAGAACCATCCTGAATACCGCAGAGAAGCTGATTGACTATTCTTGCTCCCCTTATATCGTATTCGGGATTTATCATAATACCGTATTTGACCGCCTCTCCAGACTGATCATTAAGCTCGGGTATCAAAAAGGACTGATTGTCCAGGGGGTTGAAGGCTCCGAGGATCTCTACATTGACCGTCCAAACCGGGTATACACCATCACTGGCGGCCAGGCCCAGCTGGATATCATCGATCCGGAGTCCCTAGGGCTGGAAACGGAAGTTCCTGAGCTGGAATGGACGGCCCTGCGCCAGCTGCAAACTGCGGAGGAGGTTCTCCAGGGCGGCGGGCACATGGCCTTTTACAATCAGACCCTGTTAAACGGCGGAGCCAGACTCCATCTTGCCGGCAAGGTAAATTCGATTGAAGAAGGCGTGTACACCTGCAAGCATCTGCTCGACAATGGCGAGGCCTGGGCAGTATACGCGAAATGGAAAAGCCTCCTTCACGGCAGCAAAGCAGCTTCCTTGGGACAAGTGTAGCCGGCAGCACCGTATGACACAAAATATAAGCCAGAGCCACCTGGGATTCAGGAAGCTCTGGCTTATTCTGGTTGAAATTCATTAATCCATATGCAGGGCCTGCCGCCGCTGGCCGGGGTTCACTTTATCCTCAGGCTCAGCCTCACGGCCTCCGCCTAATTTGAAGACCAGAATGCCGCCAACGATGACCAGAACACCCAGCAGCTGATTGAGGGAGAACGGTACCTTAGTCAGACCCAGCCACCCTAGTGAATCCCATAACAGCGCAAAACCCAGCTGCGATGTCAGTACAATCGAAATTGCATAAGTAGCTCCCAGAAGCTTGGTAGCTTGCACGAGACAGATTACAACCCCCACACCGATAACTCCGCTGAACCAATACCAGGCCTGCATATGCTGCAGTGTGAACATGCCCGTTCCTTGCGTGATCAGTCCCATAATCAGGGAAGCGATGAAGCCCATGCCCAAAACCAGTGTGGTTGTGGTCCATGATCCCGTATGTTCATTCACTTTACTGTTAAAAATATTCTGTAGGCTTACTAGCGATCCCGCAAATAAAGCCAATAGTAATCCAAATATCATTTGCAAAAACTCCTTAGGTTACGAATTAGTTATTCATAAATATTTCGGTGAGCCACAGCGCTAAGCCCCTTCCGGTCTTTTACAAGTATGAGCCCTTTGCTGCGTTCGGTTAATCCGTCCCGGCAAAATTTCTGCAGAACCCGGTTCAAATGTCTATAGCTGGTGCCGATAAAGTTGGCCGTATCTACCAGATTGATTGTCTTAAGCTGACCCGTAAATGAAGGATCTGATTCATCAAAGCTGATCGACAGCAGGTAACTGGCCAGCCGCACCTCTACCGGATGCATCAGATTGAGGCTCAGAAAATCCGATTTACGGTAGAACTTCTGCGTGATAATCTCCAGCAAAAACTGCAGCAGCACGGGGTTATTCTTACCGTATTTCTGCAGCCAGACGTATGAGATACCGAGCATATGCACTGGAGATACAGCTTCAACCGTATTTATCATCTCAGTCCCCTGAATATATTCAACATCCCCAATTAACTCAAGCGGTGTCTTAAAGGAGATGATTAAGGTTTTACCTTCGGCAGTTGTCGTGTAAATCTTCAGCTTGCCCTTTACTAATATATACAGCGTTCCTGATGGATCACCTTTGGAACATATAGACTCGCCTTGATCAAAACTGTATAGCGATAAATGCTCACCTAAGGGCCCGGTAAAAATAGCATCCAGCTGTTGATCCCGTAAATAGGAAACCAACTGCTGGCGGTCTTGAATTTCTTTCATCGCAGATTTCCACCTCCGGCTGGTTCTCAGAATTTGAGAATAATGACACCGGCAATCATCATCCCGATGCCAACGAACTGCGGGAGCCGCATTTTTTGTTTAGCTACACCAAACCAGCCGTTAATGTCTATCAGAAAGGTCAGAAACAGCTGGGCAATCAGCAGCGCGGATATGGTAAAGGTGACTCCAATGTTCTGAATGGCTGTAACCTCGCTGAAAATAATAAATGCAGCCAGTCCACCTCCCGTCAGATATAAAGGTTTAACTTTTTTTAAGCCTTGTTTCTTTCCATCCCGTACAAACAGCAGAATGGCCAGCGCCATAATGAAGCCGGTAAGCTGGGTTATTGTCGCCGCCTGCCATGTGCCGATATCCTGGCTGATTCGCGCGTTCGCGACCCCTTGCAGCGTAATGCACGCTCCTGCAATAAAGGCAAAAATAATTCCTTTCATATGCTTCTCTCTCCTCTATGTGTTCTCTGCTTTAATTAAATGACATCCGGCGTTATCCGTGAAGGACATATGTCCTAAACTCAAATTTGCTGATCTGCCATATAAGTAGACGAAAGCCCGCTTCATGCCTTAACAGGCTGAAACGGGCCATATCTGGTTAACATCCAATTAGAGAAGCTGCTGCATTTCATGTAATTGGTCAAAAATAAGCCTGCTGACAGCGGAAACCTTGTCTCTGTCTTTATAACTCAGCCATGCCAGTTCAGCGATTTCCGCTGCCGGAGCAAGCCTTCCGCTATAATCCGCAGTCAGACAGGTCATTTGGACCTGTACCCCTGCCTCTTTACCGTGAGCTGCTGCGGTAAATTTGCCGAACAGCTGAATGGTGTCCGGCTGAATATGGACTGTTAATTCCTCTTCGATTTCGCGGATTAAAGTCTCGTAGTCGGTTTCACCCGCTTCACGCTTGCCTCCGGGAAAATAATACGTATCTTTACCGTGGGAACGTGCACTTAATACTTTACCCTCCACGATGTGAATCCAGGCTATCTTGTCTATCATTGCAGTCATGAAATCCCCTCCGAATCTTGAATTCGCTCTAATTAAGAGTAGAGCAATATCCGGCACGGAGGAAAGGACATATGTCCTGAATGCAATCCGCACTTCAGGAATTACCGCAGCTGCTTCACATGCATATGCCGCTCTGCTTCATCCCAGGGAACCGAATAGGCTTGACCTGTCGCACAAAAAATCGAAATTGAGCTATAAGCCGGATCTGCATTTTTATCATACGGTTTGTGCTCAATCACACTCTCCGCCTGATGGCAGTTCTGATACCCGGCTACCCTTAGCGACAAGGAACCTTTGCCCTGTGTCATTGAGGCTAGTCTGACTGAGTAGTTCATGAATGTCGCCACAGGTACTGTACCGGTAATAACAGCAGTCTGTTCTGTTATTTCAGGTGCCGTAAAGCTACCGCTTGCCTGCTGAATATCTGCCATTACTTTGCCCACATAATCGGTATTTATCCTGATCTTGAGGTCATAAACCGGCTCAAGCAGTATATTCTCCGCCTGCTCCAGCCCTTGGCGTAATGCGCGGAAAGCCGCTTCCCGGAAATCTCCACCGGAGGTATGCTTATTATGGGCTCTTCCGCCCAGCAGAGTGATGCGAAGATCCGTCAGCGGTGATCCGGTAAGCAGGCCATGATGGCCGTTATCCTGGAGATGCTGCACAATCTGGTGCTGGAAGCCGACAGATAAGTCATCCGGATGACACTCATTATAAACAGAGATTCCGCTGCCGCGTTCACCGGGTTCAAGCTTAAGATGCACCTCTGCATAATGTCCTAGCGGCTCAAAATGGCCGCAGCCGTAGACCGTATTGTTGATCGTCTCCAGATACAGAATTTCCGGATCGCCGAAGGTCACCGGAATGCGGAACCGTTCGCGCAGAATCTGATCCAGAATCTCCAGCTGGATTTGTCCCATGACATGAATATGCAGCTCCTGCAGCGCTTCATCCCAGCTGACATTGAGTGACGGGTCCTCCGCACCCAGCTGCTGGAAGGCATGAAGCACCTCCTTAAGGTGAACTGGCGGTGCAAAATTCACTTTAGCTTTCAAGGTCGGAATCAGCTCACTGCCCAGGTGATCCTCTAGCGCCCCAACGCCTTCGCCAGGCATGGCGGCTGTTAGTCCCGTAACTGCAAATAGTTCACCGGCAGCGCCCCAATCTGCAGCAGCTGTCTTTGCCCCGTAAATTCTGCGGATCCCGGTAATCCGCTCGGAGACCCGTTCCCTGGCCGGGCCATAAGCCAATTCCTCTCTAGCTTTGAGTACGCCTTGCAGCGCTTTAATATAGGTAATCCGTGTACCTCTCTCATCATGACGGATCTTATAGACCCTCCCGGCAAATGGCAGACGGTGATCATATCCGGTGCTTGTTAATGCATCGAGATTTCGGAGAAAGCTGTCCATACCTATATCCAGCAGCGCAGAACCCGCCATACACGGGAAGATCATATTTTGTTTGACCATTGTGAGGAGTGCTTCCTGCCATGCAGAATCACTCAGGCTTCCGTCGAGATAAGCCTCGAAAAGCTGTTCATCACGTTCCGCCATAAATGCCTGTAGCTCTTCTCCGGCTCCGGCAGCTTTCAGGTCAGGCAGCATAACGGCATCTCTGCTAAGCTGCTGGCGGATTTCGGCTAATACCCGCTGCGGATCGGCGCCCGTACGGTCAATCTTGTTAATAAAAAAGAAAGTCGGTATGTCATGCCGCCGAAGCAGCTGCCATACCGTTTCTGTGTGGCCCTCTACTCCCTCAACGGCGCTTACAATGACCACGGCGTAGTCCAGAATTTGCAGTGCACGCTCCATCTCCGGCGAGAAATCGACATGACCCGGCGTGTCCAGCAAAAAGTAACGCGAATCCCCCATGCTAAATTCAGCCTGATCAGCAAATACCGTGATTCCGCGCGCTTTTTCAATATCATGCGTATCTAAAAAAGTATCTTTATGGTCCACCCGTCCCCGGCTGCGGATCGCCTCCGTATGAAAGAGCAATTGCTCTGCAAAAGTTGTTTTTCCCGCATCGACATGAGCAAGCAGACCAATGGTTGTATTTCTTGTCATAACTTGCGCTTATACACCCCCGCGGATGTGTGGAGCTACATCGTCACTGTAAAACCGGCTCAAACGCTGCATTTCTTCAGCTGTGAAGGATGATACTTCCCCCGCCGCCAGATTATCAGTTACCTGAGCCTCATTCTTAAAGCCTGGTATGATGCAGCTAACAGCAGAATGATCAAGAATCCAGCGCATCGACGCTCTTGCCATATTGCCCCGCCCTTCACTGATCCACTCCAATTGGGAGGCCAGCTCCACGCCCTTGACGAACGGCAGACCGGCAAAGGTCTCCCCGACATTGAACTGCTCGCCATTTGCATTGAAGCTGCGGTGATCATTAGGCTGGAAGGTGCTGTTCTTCCCGAATTTTCCGGTAAGCAGGCCGCTGGCCAGCGGCAGACGCACCAAAATCCCGGTCCCCTGAGCTTCTGCACGCGGCAGCAGTTCAAGCGCAGGCTGCTGGCGGAACAGGTTAAAGATAACCTGGAGCGATTCTACACCCGGGTACTCCAAACATAGCAGACCCTCTTCTATTGTTTCAACACTGACGCCGTAGTGGCGGATTTTGCCCTCTTCTTTTAAATGGTCCAGCACAGCAAATACACTTCCATCCCGCAAAATCTCAATCGGCGGGCAATGGATCTGATACAGATCAATCGCTTCACGCTGTAAACGGCGGAGGCTTTGTTCGGCATATTCACTAATACTGCGCTTCGAGTAAGTTTCGGGATCATAAATATCGCCGGCACGGCAAAACTTCGTGGCAATATGTATTTGATCTTCTTTACCTTTAGTAGCTTTGGCCAGCAGCTCCTCAGCATGTCCTGAACCGTAAACATCTGCTGTGTCGAAGAAATTTACGCCTTGTTCGATTGCGAGTGACAACCCTTTCAGTCCGTCCTCATCCCGGCTTGTCCCCCAGTCGCCGCCAATGGCCCAAGTGCCAAAGCTGACTTCACTGACTGATAGACCGGTATTTCCAAGCTTGCGGTAATTCATATGATTGCCTCCCGGAGATTTAGATTGTTAATTCACATTTGTCTCATTGTTATCGCTTTCATTAACTAAATTAACTTATTGCTTTCTGATTTCCCTATTCCTCAATAGACTTAATAGTAGTGTACGTCTTACAGTCCACTCTAAGTCAAGGTCTTTTCGGATATTTCCGTTTTGAACGTCTCTATTGATCAGGAGTCATGAAGTGAGATTGGTTCATGCTTAACGACGGTTTGTTCATCAAGCTCGAATCTTGTGGTCTGCATCTTAAGAATTACCCGCAATACTACCTATACTTCTCCCCAATAAATCTCAGTTTTATAATCGAAAGGAACTATACCATCCTGATTATTCCGGTCAAAAAGATTCCGCAGTTCCGTCATCATCGGGTCGTAATTCGGGTGCCCCGGGGCAGGAGTGTACGAAGAGGATAGTAGCCGGCCCTTTAGACCCTCGAAATCGAACGCCTGACTCATCCTGAACCGAACTTCTTGCATCGTACCTTTCTTGAAAAAAGAGTGAAGGATATCATGAGAAATATTTTTATGATTAACTTTCTCATAGTCAGTTCCGTATGTATGAAGCAGTTGATTGTACTCCTCACGAAATGGGGTACCGTTGGTAAGCCGGGAATTCCAAAGTAGTATTACTCTACCACTAGATTTTAGAATTCTATGAAACTCGGCTTGTGCGGCTAAGCGGTCGAACCAGTGAAACGCCTGTGCGCTGACAATAAAATCAACTGACTGATCCGGTAATCCTGTGGATTCTGCGGAACCGGAACTAGTCTGAAAGTTCGGCTTATCTGCGAGCATTTGCTCGGCGGCTACCCGCATTGCCTGATTCGGTTCAACTGCGGTCACATAGCTTCCCCGCTCCAGAAGCAGCTTTGCAAAGATCCCTGTACCTGAACCAATGTCTGCTATTCTACTGTTCGAACGCAAACCAATGAAGTCGTACAAATAATCAACAGCCTCTTTAGGATAGCTTGGACGGTACTTCAAATAGGTATCGACCCGGTCCGAAAACCTTTCTTCATTGTTCATCTCATGTCACTCTCCCGGTATTTCATAAGTTTTTTAGTCAAGTAGAATCCATTACACAACCTTTCTCTCTTAATAATAGATTACCTTCTTATACATTCTTTTTTCTATATTTATTTGCCTCATGGAATATTTTAGGTGGATTTGTACGTGGATAAATGGTACATTATCTTGGCAGCAGCAGAGCGGGTGTTCGTATTGCGGGATATACACTTAAGCTCATATTATTCCTAATGGGAGATGGTACCGGTATGGACAAGGAATCCGTTTATAGAACAAATGTTATAGGTGCTGGCGCAGTTGGCAGCGCTATCACAGTCGAGATGGACAAAAATTCTATACATAAAACAAACAGCATCTTTTGGGATACAAAAGGAAATGAAATCCTAGGAGCAACCGCGCTTCCTTTGTATGGAGCCTATGTCTCCGAAGAGAAGTGCCAGCTTTTTGGCGATGTTTCAGGAAAAAAGGTGCTGGAAATAGGCTGTGGAAGCGGGCAGTCCTTGCTTTTTCTGGGGGAACGCAAAGCATCTGAACTATGGGGTACCGATATATCTGCAAAACAAATCGAAAAGACATCGCAGCTTTTGACGTCCTGCGGTTTTTCAGCCCATTTGATCTGTTCTCCCATGGAAGATGAATGTGGAATTCCGAAGGATTATTTTGACTACGTTTATTCGGTTTATGCCATAGGCTGGACCACCGACCTTGAGGGTACTTTTAGCCGGATCGCTTCTTACCTGAAAAAGGACGGGGTCTTTATATTCAGCTGGTCTCATCCTATACACAAATGTGTTGTTGCAGAGAATAACATGCTTGCTTTTAAAAAATCTTATTTCGATGAATCCTGGTATACCGCATCCCTTGATGAAGGTACGTTAACCTTATCGGACCGTAAACTATCGACCTATTTGAACGCGCTCGCAAAAGCGGGATTTGTCCTTGAGCAATTAATTGAGGAATCAGATGACGACATTATGCAATCGCGGAACGATAACAGTGATTTTGCAAAAAAAGCAAAAATGCTGCCAGTAACTTTTGTAGTCAAAGCAAGAAAACTATAGTATCCAATGGCTTAAAATAAACATCTTTTACGATAGTCCAGTTATTTCACAGGTTTCTTTACAACGTGCTGCCAATTAGGAGGGAGTTTATAACTCTTTAAGTGGACATAGTTAATCAGTTTTACTTCAGGTCCTGCTGAGATTTCAAACGTTAACCTGTCTTCACCGACTGAAATATGCGGTCCGACAACAGGCTTCACATCGAGCGTTATGGATAAGATGAAACCACGAAACCCATTTATCCTCTTCGAGTCGACTACATCAATGAAATAAGGATATACTAGCGGCGGTTCCAGCAATAAACGTTGATAATAACCCCAAACAGCATCATTGATATGTGGAGTTAAAAAGTTCATAAGCATATCCTGCAATCTCAGCTCTGTTGAGTCTGCGTGAGGAATGCGATAACTAGCTTCGGCATTTGATTGCATAGGAGATGACAAGCTCAATGACAATGTTAGAAACACAGCTAATATAATTCTTATCCTACTCATTGATTACACCTCATCCAAGTTTACAGATAGGGTGTCCAATTTTTGTTGTTTAGTATTCAAAAGAACCTGAACCCTTCTAGACAAGGATTCAGGTTCTTTTGCTGTGCTCCCGGCAAGTAAAATGCTAAACAATGTTGCTCAGCTGTTATTGCCGTTTTGCAAATTCATAGAAAGCCAAGGCCTGCTCCCAGGTAGGAAAGCCTGCCTGAGCCATCTTGTCATTGCCTCCGCCTTTTCCCTGAAACTCCCCTAAGTTGGCTTTGAAAAAGGCGCCGCAGGACAGCCCGGCACTTCCGCTATGGGCAAACACCACTTTATTCTCGGCAGCTGACAACAGCAGCACCGGCAAATCAGTCAGCGCCGTCAGCTTAACCGCCAGACTCTGCAGATCTTTAAGCGACCTCTGCTCAAAAACCTGCGCGACGATCCCGCTCCCTGGCTCCTGCGATGACAACAGCTCAGCCGCCACATAGCTGTCATTCTGCTCTTTAAGGGCCGTGGGCTCCGCTTGAAGCAGCTTCTGCTCCTGCTCCCACTTCTCAATCCGGTCCACGATTTCATCCTTACCGGTATTGAATTTCATGGACAAGGCACTAAGGATGCGGGCATTGCTATTGAATTCCTCCAGTGCACGCCCTCCGCACTTAAAGGTAATACGGATGTTACCCTTCTGCTTCTCAGATCTTAGCAGCTTAATCATGCCAATTGAGCCTGTAGAGGAGACATGCGTTCCACCGCAGGCGTTATGCTCCACACCTTCGATCTCCACAATTCGGATGTTCTCCGTTACTTTGGGCTGCTTCACCAGCGGCAGGCGGGCCAATTCTTCCTCACTGACTATATAACTGGTGATGCTGCGGTTCAGAAAGATTTGCCGGTTCACCTCTGCCTCAACTTCAAGCATCTGTTCGGAAGACAGCTCCGGCAGCTCGATATCAATCGTTGCATAATCGCTCCCGAGGTGGAAGCTCAAGGTCATCGCCTGACACAGCTTAAGGAACATGGCCGACAACAAATGCTGTCCGCTGTGCTGCTGCATGTGGTCAAATCTTCTCTCCCAGTCGATCCGGCAGCTTACGCTAGACCCTGCAGGCAGGCTCTCCACCTTATGGAGTACTTCTTCCTCCTCCAAAATGACATCCAGCACAGGAATATTATCAATAAATCCGGTATCGCAGGGTTGCCCCCCGCCATGCGGATAGAAAGCTGTATCCTTCAAAATTAGGTAGAGCCCGTCCTCCTTCTCCACGATCCGGCTGACCTCGGTCTCCCATTCCTTGATATACGCAGATTCGTAATACAATTTATTAGTCATTAATCTGTTCCACTCCGTTTCTCTCTCCCTCTCCGGATGAACCGAAGAAACGTTCCATAATAATATAGTCTTTCCCGCCTTTAGTGAAGGTCTGGTCTGTTACTGCCAATCCGAACCTCTGATAAAAGCCTGCTTTATGGCTTCTGGCATTACAATAAATCCGCTTCACACCGGAGCTGGCCGCTTCGTTCAGCACATGCTGCAGCAGTCTGCTCCCATACCCTTTGCCTTGCTGTGATTCCAGGGTAGCAAATTTGCGGAATTGAGCTTCGTTACCGTCTATAAACAGGGAGACTACTGATATCAGCTGTTCACCTTCGAACAGCCCGTAATGTAACCCGGCATCGTCATCATCCAGCTTCACGTAGTCCAGCTCACGCTCCGGCCACATGACTTCGTGTCTTAGCCACCAGGCCGCTTCCTTATGTATTAACGTGATCTTCAACCTATCCATCACCTCAGCAAGAGTGTGTCTTTAGTGCATCGTATCCCAAATTTGCTTGCCGATCAAGATCACAGTTACTGTAATAAAGAGCGGCCGGATGTAGCCGGCTCCCTTACGGATCGCTACCTTCGAGCCGATAACCGCACCAGCCACCATGGGTACGCCCAGCAGCAGACCATAATAAAAGCTGACAGAGCCAAGAGCGATAAACGTGAGCAGGCTTGAGATATTGCTGACAAAATTCAGAACCTTGGCATTTCCGGCGGCAGTTACAAACTCAAAGCCCAGCATCAGAAAAGCAAAGATCAGAAACGATCCGGTACCTGGGCCAAAAAATCCGTCATAAAACCCGATAACAAGTGCCACAATAATGCCAATCAGACGTGTTTTTTTGCTGCTGCCGGAGAAGGTGGACACATCACCCCATGATTTTTTGAATAAAGTGTAGATCGTAATAACAACTAGCATAACAATGACGAGCGGCTTCAGAAACTCCGAGGGAACCTGCCTAACGGTAAACGATCCGGCCACTGCCCCAATCAGTGAAAAGGGAATAAGCAGCTTCAGCAGCTGAAAGTTAATTTTCCCGGAACGGACAAACGAAGCGGTGCTTGTAAACGAACACATTGTACCGGCCAGTTTGTTGCTGCCTAGCAGCAGATGAAGGGGAATGCCTGCGGACAGCAAGGCCGGAATTGAGATCAGTCCTCCGCCCCCTACTACAGAATCTATGAATCCCGCCAAAAAACCGCAAACCACCAAAACGATGATCATGCCTGTATTTATATGGTCCATGCTTAGTTAGATCCTCCTGCCATGTATTTTTCAGCCTATAAAAAAGCAGCAGGATCATCTCCTGCCGCTCTCTTACTCCCTCTATAGCGGAAGTGTTACTTATAAGTGTTCTGTTCATTCTTCTTATAAGTCGTCTTATCATCCATTAGAGCTTCCTTGCGGCCATCGAGCTTCTTCTGCTCCATTTGCTGGGCCTGCTGGCTGGTAACCGGCGTTTGATCCAGCTCCTCGACGGTGTTAATCAGGTTCTTGTCGGGTTTATAATCATTTGTCACTGTGCTGCCTCCTTAAGTGTAAACTTAATGGTTCAGCTTATTGTGGCAATCCGCAGCCCGGATTATTCTCTCTATTCTTCGGAATCGACGTTGTGATATACCTGCTGTACATCATCGAGTTCTTCCAGTGCGTCGATCAGCTTCTCGAATTGGGCTTCGGCATCTTCCGGAAGGGTTACAAAGTTCTGCGGCAACATTGTCAGCTCTGCTACGGTGAAGTCGGTGATACCCGCTCCACGCAGGACTTCCTGAACCGCATGGAACTGGTCAGGCTCGGCATAAACGATAACTGCCTCATCCTCTTCCAGAACATCACGCACATCTACGTCCGCTTCGATCAGCAGCTCCATAACTTCTTCGGCAGATTTGCCTTCAAGTCCGATAACCGCCGTGGTGTCAAACATATACGTTACCGAACCGCTGACGCCCATATTTCCGCCGTTTTTGCTGAATGCGGAACGCACAAGCGGTGCTGTACGGTTCACATTATTGGTCAATGCATCGATGATGATCATCGAACCGCTTGGACCGAAGCCTTCATAGCGCAGCTCAACATAGTTTTCGTCACCGCTGCCTTTGGCTTTCTCCAGCGCACGGTCGATGATAGCTTTAGGTACATTATACGTTTTGGCACGCTCCAGAACGACCTTAAGTGCACGGTTCGACTCCGGATCCGGTTCGCCTTTCTTGGCTGCTACATAAATCTCAACACCAAACTTGGCATAGATCTTACTAGTATTGGCATCCTTGGATGCTTTCTTTTCTTTAATATTATTCCATTTACGACCCATAGTGTTCCGCTCACTTTCCAACATTAATTATAAACAGTCCGTTCTATTATACCTCTCCCGGGACGATCCCGTAAAGTCCAGCAGACTGAGCAGGCGTTCCGTTCCTACAGCCTGGATCAGTGCGGGAATCCGTGGGCCTTCTGACTGATGCAGAACAAGCTGATATATCAAGGCAAACAGGCGTTTCTGATTGCTTCTCATCATCTTTTTGTCATCATGGTGACAAATGGCGTAAACTCGTCTCATGAGCTCCTCTTCCTCTAATTCTTCTTCTCTCAACAAGCCGCCAAAAGCGTTAATCCACTCCTGCTCAACAGCCTCAAGCTTATGATACAAAGCCGTGTCCGGGCTTTCGTTTACCGTAACTAACCTCTGCGGAACAAACTGTCTGATCCAATGTCCGGCCCGTGCTGCCGTTTGCTGAATGATCTCCTCCGAGTAATCCTCACCGCCTTGCCGGAGCAGCTCCTGCAGGACTCTGCTATCAAAATTGATCAGCGGCAGCAGACTGGATACCTGACTAAAGTTTGGTGCATGAGATTCGCTATCCTGCATAAGTGACAGCTCCATAGCTGTGCGTAAATCATCGTCAGACAGTGTTCCGGCGTCATATGCTTTGCGGTATCTTTCAAACTCCGTGTAATTACGCAGAACATCCTCATCAAGTCCAATACTGAAAGCAGTATTCGGATGATATTTGGCAAACAGGAACATGATCGGCTCCGGCCCATACACCTCCAGCAGATCGGCAGGCGTGTAATTATGGCCGGAAGAGCTGGACATTTTGGCATGGCTGCCTTTGATGCTGATGAATTCATAAGGCACGTAATAAGGCGGCTGATTCCCGAAGATTCTCTCCGAGATCACCTTGGCAACATTATAGCTGCCCGTTTCAGAGGAGTGGTCCCGGCCTCCCGGCTCGAACACGACCTTCTCCATTCCCCAGCGCATCGGCCAGTCGATTTTCCAGTGTAGTTTGATATTCGCCGCCTCAGGAACGTAAAGCGTATTATAACAGCCGCATTTGCAGCTATAAATAATGTTTTGTGAGTCTTCGTCAAAAGCATGGACACTGGTTGTATCCTTCCCGCAGCGCTCACAGTACACTTGTACCGGATAAAAGGCTGCCCGTGCCTCCTCCGTTGCTTTACCGGTTTTGAACATCATCAGAATGTCGTAAATTTCTGCTCTGTTGCGCAGCGCGTGCAGTATAGCCGGATTATACCGGAGCGATTGATACTCGCGGCTCTGATAAATGAACTCGGGAACAATCCCGAAGGCAGCCAAAGCCTGTTCAAATTCCTGTTCGTAGTGCTCCGCATAGGAAGCATGACCTCCGCAGGGACAAGGCACCTTGGTATAAGGCAAGCCGATATATTGTTCAAAAGAAGAATCAAGCTGGGCAGGAACCTTGCGGAACCGGTCGAAATCATCCCATGAGAAAATAAACCGTACTTCTTTCCCGGATTTCTTCAATGCCTGCGTGACGAAGTATGTGGTGACGATCTCCCGAAAGTTCCCGATATGCACAGAACCCGACGGGCTGATCCCTGATGCACATACAAAGGTATGGCGCTCAGGATGGTTTTGGATTAAATCGTTTGCGTATTTTTGTGCCCAATGCATGTTAACGCTCCTCTGTTTTTAATATAGGAAAAGCAAAAAAGCTCCCGCCCTCAAGATTGTTATCTTGAGGACGAGAGCTATGAATAGCGTCGTGGTACCACCTCTGTTCACGGACATGTTGCCAGGCCCGCCTCTTCAGGTACGGCCATTACGCTTATACCCTATCTCTGTAACGGGAGATCCCGTCATACCATCCTTAGGCTATATTGCCTCGCCCAATTCCGTATGCAGCTCAGAGACTTTATTCGTTAAGCACATTGCTGCTCCATCTCACCACCCTGGAGCTCTCTGGGAACAACGTTATCTTAAGTACTCTTCTCGTCATCGCTTTTCGTATTCAATTCAATTAATTAAGATTATTTAAACATGGTTTTCCGGGCTTTTCAAGTTAAAGTTCGAAAAAGAATCTTTTGAATAGTCCCAGATACTTCTTTTCCGCCTGGATATCTGGAATAAATGTTTTACTGTCTTGGATGTCCGGGATACTGTAAACAGAGAACAAAATAAAATTATCCCTTTCCGCAATCGAGTTCAGCAAGGGTCTGGCTAACATATCTGTGGCTCCGCCCGGCAACCAGTCCCCCAGCTTGTCATGTAAGTTATCCGCAGCAAATTCGGAAAAGTCCTCTCTAGTCGGATTCAATACAGCAAGTACCACCAGCAATAAGCCAACCACGATAAGAACATTTCTGAATTTTCTAGTCTTAGTATTGCGAACAGCATGCTCATCCACAAACGGTTCCATGTCATCCCCCCTGCTAGAACCATACTTCATTTGGGACTTTATGTAAATAAGGATAGCTGTACATTGCAGTAGAAATCCAATTATATAAGTGGTTTAATTCCCGGAATAAATATTTCAGGTGGAGAATTTATCAAATTAAATTTTATATTCAGTTATTCTTTTTTTCTGCTAGACTAACATCAAACCAAGCGTAACCAATTCGTTGATGAATTCAAGGCTTCGCAGTAGAGGATATTTACTGAAGATTGCTAACTATTGAAAGGAGTGATGTGGTATGAAGAATATCCGAACTATGTTAGGGATAAGAGGTTTACTAAGTTAACCGTAGAGGATCAATTCCTCTGCGAACTGAGATTCGGAGGAATTAATAATGTCAATTGCGATAAGGCTAGTTTCTGTTAACAATTGGTACGCGTGTACTCAGCTTAAAGTTAACCCGGAGCAGCTAAGTGTGTTTCCGGCGCCGGTGGTTTATTGGATTGCAGAATCGAAATATGTGGATGAGTTTGACCTGCGTGCGATTTATTGGAAGGAAGAAATAATCGGATTTATCGTATTTTGTACGAAGCCGGATAATGAAGGTAACTACTGGATTCCAGCCCTAATGATTGATGAAATACATCAGGGCAAAGGTTACGGCAAAGCAGCATTGAAGTTGCTGATTGAGTTCATGCAGCAGTCCAGCTGCCCACGAATAATGATTGGACACCGTCCTAATAATCATATCGCTGAAAGGCTGTATGAATCCTTGGGCTTCAAAAAGGTCAGTGAAGAACTAATAGATGGCGAAGTCATAAGACTGCTTGAAATCGGCCCTGCAACACAAATTATATAGATTGAACTTGATAATAAATATTTAGGGAGAAGTGACGGAAGGGAATTTTGGAACTGGAGGAGC
>CAKMKL010000305.1 GCA_927443375.1 uncultured Paenibacillus sp.
CTTCCATCTTATGGGATATATAGATAATAGCTACGCCTCTTTTTTGCAGATCCCGGATAATCCGGAATAAATGCTCTACTTCCACGCTTGTCAGGGAAGAGGTCGGCTCATCCATTACAATTACGCGGGAATGAAAAGAAACAGCCTTCGCGATTTCAATGGATTGGATTTTCGACACGGACAGCTTGCCTACCAAAGTTTCAGGATTCAAATCGATATCCAGATCCTTGAACAGACTTTCCGTATCCGCATACATTTTTTTGTGGTCAATAAATTGAATCGGCCCGATTCCCCTGGTCGGAAAACGTCCTAGCCAGATGTTCTCCATCACGCTCCGGAAAGGTACCGGATGCAGCTCCTGATGGATCATCGATATTCCATGCCCTAGGGCATCGTTGGAATTGGTAATGGATGAGCCGACCTCTTCCCTGACAAGCGTGGAAGTAGAGCATTTATTCCGGATTATCCGGGATCTGCAAAAAAGAGGCGTAGCTATTATCTATATATCCCATAAGATGGAAGAAATTCTTGAAATCTCTGATGAAGTAACGATCATGCGTGACGGTAAAAAGATCGGTACCTGGCCGTCCGCTGAACTGACGACAGACCTGATTATCTCCAGAATGGTTGGACGCGACCTGACGAACCGTTTCCCGGAGCGCACCAATGTTCCTGGCGAGGTATATCTGAAGGTGGAAGGACTGACTTCTCCGGAGCCAAGATCCTTTAAGGATGTGTCCTTTAATCTCCGGCGGGGTGAAATTCTCGGGATCGGCGGTCTTGTCGGCGCACAGCGTACTGAAGTTATCGAAGCATTATTCGGTCTGCGGGCGATTAAGTCCGGCAGCATCTCCATTGACGGCAAGAAAGTAAATATCAACTCACCGCAGGACGCCAAAAAACACGGGCTGGCTCTTCTGACCGAAGAACGCCGTGTAACCGGTATCTTCCCGGTATTATCTGTTCATGAGAATGGTGCGATTGCCAATCTGGACCGTTACCAGAAGCCTTATTTCCTGCTTGACGGCAAGAAGAAAAAAACAGAAGTTGATAAAATGATCGAAAAGCTCCGTACGAAGACACCAACTACAAAGGTGCAGATCATGAATCTCTCCGGCGGTAACCAGCAGAAGGTACTGCTCGCCAGATGGCTGCTGACTGAGCCTGAAGTTCTCCTGCTAGATGAACCTACCCGCGGGATTGATGTCGGCGCGAAGTTTGAGATTTATTCGATCATTGCCGACTTGGCGAAGCAGGGCAAGAGTATCATTATGATCTCTTCCGAAATGCCGGAGCTGCTGGGTATGTCTGACCGGGTTATGGTTATGTCCGAAGGACGGCTTACAGGAATATTAGAAGGCGACCAGGCTACGGAAACCGAAGTTATGCGTCTCGCCGCACAGCATTAGGATAGGAGTAACACAAAGACCGGCGAAGACAGTTTTGTATCCCGCAAAGCTGGTTCAACTCACGAAAGAGACGATAAACTTCGCGTAACACTTAAGGAGGAACACTACTCATGAACGTTAAAAAAGCTCAATCCTTTGTGACCCAAAATGCTATCTACATTGTACTTGTAATTCTCATCATGGGGATTATCGTATACGAACCAAGCTTTATGTCGATTAACACTTTGCGTGACGTACTGATACAATCTTCAACACGCGTCATTATTGCCCTGGGGGTTGCCTTCATCCTCATTACAGCAGGTACAGACTTGTCGGCAGGCCGTGTGGTCGGCTTCACCGCAGTTATCTCTGCATCAATGCTGCAAATTCCGGATTATTCCCGCCGTTTCTTCCCGGATCTTCCGCAAGTGCATGTCCTGCTTCCAATTGCTATCGCAATCGTGGCCGGTCTCCTCTGCGGATTAGTCAACGGTATCATTGTTTCCAAGCTTAATGTCCCTCCGTTCATTGCCACTCTGGGCACAATGCTCATCGTATACGGCGTGAACTCCCTGTACTTCGATATGGACCCAAACCAATCGCAGCCTATCGGCGGACTTCGTCCTGACTTCACGAAGATCGGCTCCGGTTTTATCGGCAGCGGTCAATATTCCATTCCGTACATTGTCATTATAGCGATAGTCGTCGCGGCAATTGTCTGGGTACTGTTCAATAAAACCAAGCTCGGTAAAAACATGTACGCCATCGGCGGTAACATGCAGGCTGCTAAGGTTTCCGGTATCAACGTTTCCAAGAACCTGATCTACATCTACGCTATCGCTGGTGCCCTGTACGGTCTGGCTGGTGTGCTTGAAGCAGCAAGAACAGGCGGCGCTACCAACAACTATGGTAACATGTACGAGCTTGACGCCATCGCGGCTTGCGTAGTCGGCGGCGTATCCACAACAGGCGGTATCGGTACGGTTCCGGGCGTTCTCGTCGGTGTAATCATCTTCACCCTCATTAACTACGGTTTGACCTTTATCGGTATCAGCCCCTACTATCAATTGATCATCAAAGGCCTCATCATCATCGCGGCTGTATCGTTTGATATGCGGAAATATTCGTCGAAAAAATAGGGCTCGGTGACCGGGCGTAACTACGGGAAAGGTTTGGGCTTCCGGCCGCTGTTATGTTTGGATTTCCTGATTAAAACCGCTGATCGCGGTAGAAATCCAAACATAAAGGCGGACGCTAACGCTCCTCCATCTCCAAACTTTCCCTCCGTTACTCCAATCACCTCGCCAAGGTGGGGTAAGGCAGCAAGAAGCGTTTGCTAATACAGCAAACGCTTCTTTTGTTATTTCGATTGCTGCGCTCCGAAACTAACCTACACCAAAACCAACCTATACTAAACCAATCTAAACCAATACCGCTATCACTAAAACTGCGAATATGAATCATCAGCCATATAATAAGAATCTGAAGCAGTCTGGGAATTGGATTATAGTGGGGAAAACTCCACTTATTATAATCATATTCGATGAAAAATGGATTATAGATGGAAAAAGTCTAACTATTTCCCCGGAAAACGCTGCTTTTAGGCTTTGTCGGAGGAATTAGTGGGAGGAAATCCCACTAGCGACTGTCACTATCCGCACCAGGAGAATTTAGATGGAGAAAATCCAACTGCTGTACTCGTCTCATCAATATATGCGTTTAATCATCCAATCAGCCTCCAGCTCAGTATCCGCCGGAAGCTCCAATTCCGTCCGGATGGCTTTCGCCAATACCGGGT
>CAKMKL010000306.1 GCA_927443375.1 uncultured Paenibacillus sp.
ACGCGAGAAATCTGTTCGTGCGCTGGAAAAAGCTATGGTTGAAGATAACCTGATTCTCCTCTGCTCCCAGTCAGAAGTGAATATTGAGGAGCCTGGACAAGAAGATATTTTTCGGGTCGGCACCGTCGCGAATGTGCGGCAGATGCTGAAGCTTCCGAACGGCACGATCCGTGTGCTGGTAGAGGGAGTGGAACGGGCCGAAATTATTCATTATACGGATAATGAGGAGTATTATGAGGTTATGGCACGCGAGCTGCCGGAGCAGGAGGATGTCGATCAGGAGAGCGACGCCTTGATGCGGACGGTGTTGAGCCAGTTCGAGCATTACATCACCTTATCCAAAAAGGTCACCCCAGAGACGCTTGCTGCCGTGTCCGATATTGAAGAGCCTGGCCGTCTGGCAGATGTCATCACGAGCCACCTGGCGCTGAAGATTAAGGATAAGCAGGAGATCCTAGAGACCATTGACGTCAGCAAACGTCTGGAGAAGCTGCTCGATATTCTCAATAATGAACGCGAAGTACTGGAGCTGGAGCGTAAGATCAACCAGCGGGTGAAGAAACAAATGGAGAAGACCCAGAAGGAATATTACCTGCGTGAGCAGATGAAAGCGATCCAAAAGGAGCTCGGAGAGAAGGAAGGCCGGGCTGGTGAAGCTGATGAGCTGCGCTCACAGATGCAGGAGAAGGATCTGCCGGAGCGGGTGCAGGAGAAGATCGAGAAAGAGATCGACCGTCTGGAGAAAATGCCTGCCAGTTCAGCAGAAGGCAGTGTCATCCGCAACTACGTCGATTGGCTGCTCGGTCTGCCTTGGAGCGAATCCACGGAAGATGATCTTGATATTCTCAAAGCGGAAGAGGTGCTGGATGCCGATCACTACGGTCTTGAGAAGCCGAAGGAACGCGTGCTGGAATACTTGGCTGTGCAGAAGCTGGTCAAGAAGCTGAAGGGTCCGATTCTCTGTCTGGTAGGCCCTCCGGGCGTCGGCAAAACCTCACTGGCGCGCTCCATCGCCCGTTCCCTGAACCGCAAGTTTGTCCGTATCTCGCTCGGCGGTGTGCGTGATGAAGCTGAGATCCGCGGGCACCGCCGCACCTATGTCGGTGCGATGCCGGGCCGGATTATCCAAGGGATGAAGACAGCCGGAAGTATTAATCCGGTCTTCCTGCTCGATGAGATCGATAAGATGGCTGCTGACTTCCGCGGCGACCCGTCGGCAGCATTGCTCGAAGTGCTGGACCCGGAACAGAACAATACCTTCAGCGACCATTTTGTGGAGCTGCCGTTCGATCTGTCGAACGTAATGTTCGTGACAACGGCGAATGCCGTGCATAACATTCCGCGTCCGCTCCTCGACCGGATGGAGATGCTGTTCATTCCCGGCTATACGGAGCTTGAGAAGCTGCAGATTGCCAGCCGCTACCTGCTGCCGAAGCAGCGTAAGAACCACGGGCTTGAGGATTCACAGCTGACGATTGAAGATGATTCGCTGTTGAAAATCGTCCGTGAATACACACGGGAATCCGGGGTGCGTAATCTGGAGCAGCAGATAGCTGCGCTGTGCCGGAAGGCCGCGAAGCAGATTGTATCCGGAGAGAAGAAGGAAGTCAGCATTCTTCCGGGAGAGATCAAGGATTATCTTGGAGTCTCGAAGTACCGTTATGGAATGGCGGAGCTGGAGGATCAGATCGGTACGGTTACCGGGCTGGCCTGGACCGAGGTTGGCGGTGACACACTGCTGATCGAAGTGACGGTAGTCCAGGGCACCGGCAAGCTGACGCTGACCGGACAGCTGGGCGATGTAATGAAGGAATCGGCACAAGCGGCCTTCAGCTACACCCGCTCCAAAGCGGAAGAGCTGGGTCTGGCGCCTGATTTCCATGAGAAGAACGATATTCACATTCACATCCCTGAAGGTGCGATACCGAAGGATGGCCCGTCTGCCGGGATTACCATTGCTACCGCGCTGATCTCTGCACTCACGAAACGGTATGTCTCAAAGGATGTAGCGATGACGGGTGAGATTACACTCCGCGGACGTGTCCTGCCAATTGGCGGACTTAAGGAGAAATCACTGGCAGCCCACCGGGCCGGCTACAAAAAAATCCTTCTTCCGAAGGACAATGAACGCGACCTCAAGGATATTCCGGAGAGTGTGCGTAATGACGTGGAGTTCGTACCTGTATCCCACATGGATCAAGTACTGCAGCATGCGCTGGTAGATCATCATCATACAGAAATAAGCAGTGAAGCGCCGAGTAGTGTGCATTAGAAAGGAAGACCTATGAAAGTTAACAATGCCGAATTTATCATCAGTGCCGTAGGCCCTGATCAATACCCAACGGACGCCTTGCCAGAGATTGCTCTGGCAGGGCGCTCCAACGTCGGGAAGTCCTCTTTGATTAACCGTATGATTAACCGCAAGAATCTGGCACGTACCAGCTCCACCCCGGGCAAAACCCAGCATATGAACTATTACCGTGTGAATGAAGATATGTATTTTGTCGATTTTCCCGGCTATGGTTATGCCAAGGTATCCAAAACCCAGCGGGCCTCATGGGGCAAAATGGTTGAAAAGTACATGGCGGAGCGTGACACGCTGAAGCTTATTCTGCTTGTTGTGGATCTGCGCCATCCGCCGACCGGCAATGACAAGATGATGTTTGACTGGCTCAAGCATTATGACCTGCCGCTATGCGTGGTGGCTACTAAGGCCGATAAAATTCCTAAGACGCGCTGGCCCAAACATATCAAAGTGATGAAACAGGAGCTTGGTGTGCTGCCGGGGGATAACTTCATTCCATTCTCGTCGGAAATCGGTCTTGGCAAGGATGAGCTGTGGGCGTTAATTGAAGGTTACAGTCTTCAGTCTTCAGAGGAAAATTCGGATGAACTGTCGGATTCGGATAATCTGAATGACCGAGCTGAGCAGATAGCTGGAAATGAAGTTGCGCCTGAAGAAGAGCAGGAATCCTGAAACAAGGCTTTATCCTGTGTATAAGTTAGCAATAGAGCGCAATCCTTTGACTGTCCTCCTATTCTCAAGGTATAGGTTGTATTATCAGCTTACAGTCTGTTTCCGCTTATGAGAAAACCCACACTCATCGATGTATAATCATTGTAAAGGTCTTACAAAGAATAGAGGGATGGTTATGGCTCAGCGATTGGCTACAGAATATGTAAATGCGACAATGCAATTAACGGAATTTCAGATGAACCAGTTTCTGCTCACAGCCGATACCTGCTATATCAGCCACCGGGTGAAGGTGCTTGGAGGCGGGGAACAGATGATTGTTCTCGAGGAAGCCGGAGGTGAGGAGGTGTGCCTGTCGGTAGAACGTAAAGGCGAGATCCATTGGTGCACACTTTCCTGCCGGGTGGTTAATCCCCATCTGAACAATGCCGTCCGCAAACTATTTGTCACCTATAAAGGGACGGGGACTGTGAATAGAATCTATCATGGGTTTACCATGATCTATTATTATGAGAGAGGTTCTGTCCGCCGGATCTCAGAATTGACGTCCTCTGGCAGCAAGCTGATCTATCAGCATAAGCACTCTCTTACAGAAATGATGAATTTGTATAAGTCAGATGCTATAGAGCGAGAGATAGAAGAACTGCGCCGGAGTGTTGACCGTTTGCTGGATCAGCGCAACACCCTCAAGTCTCCCATGGATCCCGGTGATATTGATGGGGAGCTTGCATTCATAGCTCATAGATTGCTATTTTTGGAGGCTTAAAGATACAATAGCTATATACTTGGCAATCATTTCCTAGTGAAATGGTTGTATTTTTTTGAGAAACTATATAATTTTACTGGAAAAGGACCGATAAAAAGTATATGATAGATATTCACAGCCACATTTTGCCTTTTATGGATGACGGAGCCACAGACTGGGAAGCGGCCCTCTCCATGGCACAGGATGCCGTACAAGATGGCATTTCCACTGTTGTTGCTACACCACATCATGCTAATGGAGTATATATGAACCCCGCTCCAACTATTGGACAAGCTGTGCAGCTGCTCAATGAGAGAATTCAGCAGGCTGGACTTCCGCTGCTTGTGCTTCCCGGTCAGGAGATCCGCATTTACGGGGATCTGCTGAATGATTTGGAGCAGAGTCAATTGCTGACCCTGGCGGGTTCGAAATACATCCTGCTGGAAATGCCTTCTTCACGTGTGCCGCGCACAATGGAGGAGACCTGCCACGAGCTGGTTATTCAAGGCTTCGTTCCGGTCATCGCCCACCCGGAGCGCAATGCTGAGGTTGCCGCTAATCCCGCCGCATTAGAAAGATTAATAGAGCTGGGAGCCGTGGGTCAGGTTACCGCCCAGAGTCTGGCCGGAACCTTTGGAAGCAAATTGCAGAAGCTGTCGCTTGATCTGTGCCGCAGAAACGCCGTCCAC
This sequence comes from uncultured Paenibacillus sp., assembly GCA_927443375.1. Lineage (GTDB taxonomy): Bacteria > Bacillota > Bacilli > Paenibacillales > Paenibacillaceae > Paenibacillus_AQ. The sequence goes on from CAKMKL010000306.1 coordinate 4,409, forward strand.
ATTATTGCATCGGATGCGCATGACAGTAGCCATCGTCCGTTTGGATTAAGTGAAGCTTTCAAGGTTGTGGAGAAAGAGCTGGGAACTGAAGTATCCGACAAATTCCGCCAAAATTCGCAGAGAATCATCGCTAATGAGGAGTTAATCCGGGTCATTTATACGAATTCTAACAAGAAACTTCATAGAATGTTCGGATTTTTTTCTCGCAAAGGATGACCAGTCTCTCATTTGATGGTAGAATGGTTATTACTGGGTTATTGTTATAATTTATCAGATTAGTTTGAGTTAGGGCGAAACTATTTTGATAGCGCAGCAGTATAAGAAACATAACTACATACAAAGAGGTGGATGAAAAGTGTCTTTGAAGAAGAAACTGGTAGTATCATCATTAGCAGTAAGCATGGCAGCAGCATCCGTAGCAGGGTTTCCGTTCAGCAGCGAAGGATTGGCTAAACATCTGACTGGCGTAGCATCAGCTGCAGCAGTCGATCACAATGCAGTAAAGAGCAAGATTAAGGCGATCTACAGTAACCTGACTGCAACAGAAGTAACTTATTTGCAGAACTATTCCAAAGAAGTTGCCGGAATTGACCAGGCGAAGTTCGAGGACATCTTTGCACCGGTGCTCGGCAAGCTTGAACTTAACAGCGATGATAAGGCGACTTCCCTGAAGCTCTTCAAGAGCGTATCCAGCGTAGTATACGATGTATATGCGAATGATTTCGATGTTCTTAAGAATATCCGTTATGACGTTGACAATATTAAGCTGTTCAACAACATTGCAGCCCAAGCAAAAGTAGAGAACCTTAGTTTCGACGATATTCTTGATTTCTTCTTCGCTACCAACGGCGTAGAGGCAGAACTTCGCGCGTTACTTGGAAGCAAGTCCACTGCAGATATGATCAGCCTGATCGCTAATCCGGAATCCCAGAAGACCCTGGTTAAGGATGCTGTTTACAAAGTGCTTGAACACAAGACAGGCGCAGGTGCATTGACTGTAAGTGATGCAGTATACAACCTGGGTATCACAGCTGATGATCTCGTACAGACATTCGATAATGTGAATACACAGATCAAATCCGCTAAGCCTGCTGCACAGGCACTCGCTCTCGCCTACATCCGTACTTATCCGCTTGTAAGTGGTCCTACTGGTCCTACTGGTACTACTGGAGTAGTAACTACACCAACTACAACACCAGGTGTGTATGATGTATCCGCATTGGTATCTACTGTTAACGGTAAAGCAACATTGAAGCTGGTAGACGCTGATGTGCTCAAAGCCTTTGATGCACTGCTGGCCGCTAACCCGGGCAAGAAGGATCTTACACTTACCTTGAATCTGGGTACTGTGAACGCTGCGACTGTAGAAGTTCCACTGTCCAAAGCGATCATTGAAGCTGCTAAAGCTAAGGGCATTGCCAATATCGCAATTACATTCAATGGGCTGACTATTACAATTCCAGTGGGACAATTCAGCGATGCAGTAACTTTGACAGTTACTACAGAAGCTGACACTACAGTAACTTCGATCACTAGCCTGAAGTTGGCATCAAAAGTCTATTCCTTCGACCTGACAGTTGGCGGAGTAGCTACAACAACCTTCAAACAACCACTGACAATCAAGCTTCCTCTGGTTGGTGCAGCATCTTTGGATAAAGAACTTCTGTCTGTATCGAAGATTGTTTACGGCAAGCTGCAATTCCAAGGCGGCGTTGTTGACGGTGATTTCATCGTTGAGCCGCGCGACACCTTCTCTTCCTACGCAGTAGTAGAGAACAAAGTAAGCTTCAGCGATGTTGCCAGCGTACAAGCTTGGGCTGGAAGACAGATTCAGGTTGTAGCCGCTAAAGGCGCAATTGAAGGCATCGGCTCCGGTAAGTTTGCTCCTAAGAGCAATGTTACCCGTGCTGAGTTCGCGAAGATGCTGATCCGTGCACTGAACCTTGAGAACAGCACAGCAACAGAAAGCTTCAGCGATGTAAGCTCTACTGCATGGTATGCTCCATACGTTGCAGTTGCAGCTGAGAAGGGCATCATCACTGGACGTAATGCCTCAACCTTTGATCCGAATGCGACAATCACACGTGCTGAGATGGCAACAATGATCTCCCGCGCAGTGAAAGCACTCAAACCTGATGCAACTACTGGTGCCTCCGCACTTAGCCAATTCTCGGACGCAGCGAAGATCAGTGCTTCCCTGAAAGACGGCGTAGCCTTTGCAGCCAGCAATAACCTGGTTATCGGTTATGCAGGCAAGTTTAACCCGAATAATACAGCTACCCGTGCAGAAGCTGCTGTAATCATCTATCGTACAATGAACTTCAAGTAAGAATAATACAAGCAAGTGGAGAGCCTCCTCTCGTTAATGTGAGAGGGGGCACTTTTTTAGCGTGAATTGAAATATTACAGAAACAGCTTGGAGGGAAATTCACTTGTCAGCACAAGAATTGGATCTTCGCGATTATTTTCAGATTGTAAGAAAGAGACTGTGGATGATTGTAAGTATTGTAATCGTAGTATGCCTTCTTGCCGGAGTATACAGTCTATTAATTAAGAATCCGGTATATGAGGCTTCCACGAAGATTATTGTTAATCAGACGCAGCAAGTTCAGTCAACAGCATCGCAGCTGGATTTGAATCAGATCAATACTAACATTCAAATGATAAATACGTACAAGGAAATTATTAAAACACCAGCAATTCTCGATGTTGTGGCCAAGAATTATCCTCAGTTCAACATTACTGCAGAAGAGCTGCTGAAGAAGGTTAATGTGAGTTCCGTAAATAATACGCAGGTGATGACACTTGTCGTTCGAGATAATTCATATCAGAGAGCAGCAGAAATCGTGAATGCCATTTCACTTGTGTTCAAGCAGGAGATTCCTTCCCTGTTCAATGTACAGAATGTATCCATTCTGAATGAAGCCAAGCTCAACCCTCCTGTTGCACCAGGACCGGTTGAACCTAATGTAGTGATGAACCTGGCGATTGCCTTTATTGTCTCGCTGATGATCGGTCTCGGCATTGCCTTCCTGCTGGAGTATATGGATGATACCCTGAAGACAGAAGAGGATATTGAGCGATATCTCGGCTTACCGACGATAGCAATGATTACCAGACTCGGGCAAGAAGAGACCAAGTCTACAGAAACGCAAGCACAGACGCTATCCAGAAAGGCAGGAGAACTCGAACATGTCACAGCAGCTAAATAAACAACGCCATCTGATTACCGTGACCAATCCGCGTTCGCCTGTATCAGAAGCATTCCGGGCACTACGTACCAATATTGACTTTTCTTCGGTGGACGAACGGATTCAGATTATTATGGTCACCTCCTCCGGACCTGAAGAGGGTAAATCCACGGTAACCGCGAACCTTGCAGCCGCCTACGCCCAAGCAGATAAGAAGGTGCTGCTGATCGACGGGGACCTGCGGAAGCCTACGGCGCACAAAACCTTTTCTGTAAGCAACCGTTACGGTCTATCTTCCTTGCTGTCGCAGCAGGCGGATTTGAGCGAGGTTATACAGGAATCCGGTGTTCCTAATCTACACCTTATGACTTCTGGCCCGATTCCTCCTAATCCGGCGGAGATGATGGCTTCTAACCGTATGAGCGCGTTGCTTCAGGAGCTGCGGCAGCAGTTTGATATTATTTTGTTTGATACACCGCCGCTGCTCGCAGTAACAGATGCACAGATTGTTGCCTCCAAGAGTGACGGTGTGATTATGGTGGTCAGCTATGGCAAGGTGAAACGGGATATCGCCGCTAAGGCAAAGGGGAACCTGGACAAGGTAGGCGCTAAAATGCTGGGAGTAGTGCTGAATAATGTCAAACGCAAAGCCAGTGAAGGCTACTATTATTATTACTATGGAAATTGACATTGTTCTATAGATCAAATTGTTATTTTTGGAGGCACTAAAAATGACAGCGAAAACCAGAGTGTTTGTGTTGTTTCTAATTGATCTTGCTATTATTTGGTTCAGCATTGTGACTTCGTACCTGTTCCGGTTCTACAATCATATTCCTGAGGAATATGTTGTCCAGATGCTGTTATTTGGTGTGATCTGTACGTTTGCTTTTGGCGGAAGTCTGATCTCATTCGGACTCTACCGCAGAATGTGGCAATATGCCAGTATCGGCGAGATTGTATCGGTCTTGAAAGCTATTGTAGTAGGGGCGGTAATCTCATACACAGTAGCTTTTGTTGTGCTTCCTGCACGAGTTCCCTTCAGTATTGAAGTGCGTTCGATGGAGACCATCCTTCTTCTAGTAGGCGGCGTGCGCTTATTCTGGAGAGTCTTCCGCACTGACCGTGCTAATAGTAAAAATACCGAGACGCATACGTTGATCGTTGGTGCTGGTGATTGCGGAATTCTGATCGCCAGAGAGATGATGGGGGCTTCTTTTGCTCATACCCGTATCCAGGGCTTCATTGACGATAGTGCAGATAAGCTTCATTTGAAGATCATGGGCGTTCCGGTTCTTGGCAACCGCTATGATATTCCGCGGATTGTTAAGGAACGTGAGATCCATGAGATTATCATTGCGATGCCTTCGGTTTCCAGAAGTGAAATTTCGGAAATTATCAATCTGGGTAAGGCAACAGGAGCGAAGCTGAAGATTATTCCCGCCCTTAGTGATCTGATCACAGGTAAAATATCGGTGAAGAAGCTGCGAGATGTCAGTGTAGAGGATTTGCTCGGACGCGAACCTATTGTGGCTGACATGAACAGCATCCTTGGTTATGTACACAATAAGACGGTATTAGTTACAGGTGCTGGTGGATCAATAGGCTCCGAGTTATGCCGCCAGATTTCACCGTATGCACCGGACAAGCTGCTGATCCTCGGTCATGGGGAGAACAGTATTTATACCATAGAGATAGAGCTTCGCAAGAGTTTCCCGGAACTTCAGATTGTGACGGTAATCGCTGATGTGCAGGATCGTACCCGGATGTTGGAAGTGTTCGAGAGCCACAAGCCGCAGGTAGTCTTTCATGCGGCAGCACATAAACACGTTCCACTGATGGAGCGTAATCCTTCTGAGGCTATTAAGAATAATGTGTTCGGTACACGTAATGTAGCAGATTGTGCGGACAAGTTCGGTGCCGAGCGGTTTGTCATGATCTCCTCCGATAAGGCTGTCAATCCTACCAGTGTGATGGGCGCAACGAAGCGAATCGCCGAAATGTATGTACAGAGTCTGAATACTACCAGTAGCACGAAGTTCTCGGCAGTACGCTTCGGGAACGTACTGGGCAGCCGCGGCAGCGTTATTCCTGCCTTCAAGCAGCAGATTGCTGCCGGCGGACCGGTTACCGTCACCCATCCGGAGATGGTTCGTTATTTCATGACGATTCCAGAAGCCGTGCAATTGGTGATTCAATCGGGTTCCTACGCCAAGGGCGGCGAGGTATTCGTGCTGGATATGGGTGAACCGGTAAAGATTCTCACCTTGGCTGAAGATCTGATTACTCTGTCGGGTTATGAACCCTACAGAGACATTGATATCATCTTCTCCGGCATCCGTGAAGGGGAGAAGCTGTATGAAGAACTGCTTACTGCCGAAGAGAATCTGAGCTCTACCCATCATGACCGTATATTTATAGGTAAACCAATTGTGGTCAGTCAGAATCAGCTGGAGCTCGAATTTAAGCGATTGGAACGCGTATTATCAGAAGAACCTGAAGCTATACGTGAAGTCATTAATCAGATTGTGCCGATGCAACCGGTAGTCCAAGCGGCGATCAGCTAATTATGATGTGGAGGTACATGAAGTGAAAAGATGGAAAAAGGTATTAATCTGGACCTTGTCAGTCATTGTCGTTCTTGGCGTCGGAGGGTTGTTCGCAGCAAATTATGCAGTCGATAAGCTGATGAATTCTATGGCAGACGGGTTTGATGTGGAAGCTGAGGATACCACTGTTAATGTAGCACAAGGTGAGGTTGTTGATCCGGCTGTGGCAGCAGGGGATGCGTCAACAGAACCAACCGCAACTGCTGCAGCTACAGATACAGATACACCTGCTATTGATAACAGCTCAGATAAACCTGCAACTGGGGAAGAACCATTAGCCAGCAGCACAGCTCAACCGACCAATGCTCCGGCTACTAAGAAACCAAGCAGTTCTACAGACGGTTATTCTGCTCAGGTATCTACAGATAAAGCTAAGCAGATTCAAGAGAGTGTAACGGTTAAAGATAAGGCGGATGTAGCTTCGATTGTAATGGGCCAATTGAGCTTGTCTGACATCAAGCGGCTTCAGGAATTGGCTAAGGGTGGATTAACGATTGAAGAGAAACGTGAAGCTCGTAGTATCATTCTTGGCAAGGTCTCTGAAGAACAGTATAACGAGTTATCACAGGTCGCTAAGAAATATGGTGTAAGCCAAGGTAAAACGCGTGAGCAAGTAGTCGCCGAAGAAGAACGGATTAAAGCACAGGAAGAGGGGAGTGAGTGATATGTCAAAAGTGAAATTACCAGCAGCCGCCCTGTTATTAGTATTACTCATAGGTTGTGCACCGTTAACAGCCTCAGCACCTTTATCTGCTTCTGCTGCGGCAGTGTCACCTGCGGTAACGGCAGTATCGGATTTAATTAAAGTGCAGAGTATGAATGTGAAGATGGTATTTGATGGAGTCAGTATGCAGCCTCCAACGGGTCAACATGTCTTCATTTACAATAATACAACTTATGTACCAATACGTTTCGTATCGTATGCCCTGCAGAAGAGTGTAAGCTGGGATGCTAAGAATCTGAAGGTTACGGTTGCTGAACCGAGTAGTTCAGAACTGGTAGTCATTAAAGAATATCTAATGAATGCTGGAAATGCAGACAGCGTGACTACAGCAGCAACAAAGAATATCGTACTTAGCAAAGTAAAAGCAAGCTATGTCTTTAACGGATCGGCGAAGGCCGTACCTTCAGGCCAAACCAGCTATATGCTGAATGGGTCCTTATACGTTCCGCTCCGCTTCCTGTCTGAGTCCGTAGGAAACACAATTACTTGGGATCAGAAGGCGAAGACCATTACCGCTGCTTCTGCTGGATATGTAGAGCAGGGTAATACCCCTTCTGGTACCAACTCAACAGGCGCTGCGGGTGCTTCTGCATCGGCTACTCCGGCTCCGACAAGCGGAGCGGCCGGAAGTGGCTCTGCTGGAACAGGAACTGTGACCTATGAACAGATCACAAGTGCAACGAAAGCGAAGCTTGATGCGCTGGAAATCCAGAGTAATTCGGCCTTGACTAGTCTTGCAATTCAATACTTTACTGCTTCAGATGATGCAACTAAGGCAAGTATTAAAGCCCAAGGTAAAGAGCAATTAGCCTCATTCACTGCCAGTTTCAATAGCATCGTTGCTGACGCAGAGAAACAATTGACTGCTAATGGCTATAGCACCGATATTATTAATCAGTACAGAGCAACCTTTGAAGTGGAATTGAAAAAAGGTATGGAGAAGGCTGCAGGTATGGGGAATTAATCTAAAGTGAATTTAGAAGTGTATAACCTCTCTACAACATAGAGGTTATACACACTTTTTAATTTTAGTCCATAAACGATAGTTTGTTTAATTAGAAAAAAGTGTTAATCGTTAATTTTCTTGTGCCTTTAAATCGAAATAACGCCTTTATAGTAATAATTTTTCTCTTAATTAGAATGTTATAGGGTTTATAGTTCAATCACTCAACCCATGTATATATCTAGATCTAGAAAAAATGGAAATAGGAGCAAACACAATGAATGGAAAAATTTGGCTTTCTTCGCCTCATATGAGCGACGAAGGATATGAAATGGAGTATATTAGGGAGGCATTTCATACCAATTGGATTGCTCCTCTAGGTGCTAACGTTACTGAATTTGAAAAGGAGTTAGCTGAAAAGATCGGGATTAAGACAGCGGCAGCACTTACAACAGGTACTGCCGCTATCCATTTAGCACTAAAAGCAGTTGGGGTTGGCTCAGGAGATATTGTATTCTGTCAGTCCTTAACTTTTTCAGCAACAGCTAATCCAATTATTTATCAGGATGCTGTCCCTGTATTTGTCGATAGCAATCTGGAAACATGGAATATGGACCCCACTGCCTTAGAAGAGGCTTTTATTAAATATCCAAATGTTAAGGCTGTTATAGTCGTACATTTATATGGGCTTTCAGCTGATATGGATAAAATTATGGAGATATGTAACAGGTACAATGTTCCGGTAATAGAAGACGCTGCGGAATCATTAGGAACATATTTTAAAGGAACGCATACCGGCACATTTGGAGAGTACGGTATCTTCTCATTTAATGGCAATAAGATTATTACTACTTCGGGTGGCGGTATGCTGGTTTCTAATAATAAAGAGCAAATTGCTAAGGCCAGATTTTGGGCTACACAAGCGAGAGATCAGGCAAGGCACTATCAACACAGTGAGCTGGGATTTAACTACCGGATGAGTAATGTTGTTGCTGGGATAGGCAGAGGCCAACTTAAAGTGCTGGATCAGCGTGTTGCCAAGAAGAGATACATATTTAATTATTATCAAGAGAAGCTAAGCGGTTTAGATGGAGTTTCTTTTATGCCGATCAATGAGTGGAATGAGCCCAATTGCTGGTTAAGCTGTATTACACTAAGCAGTGTAGTAAGACCACTAGATATCATGATAGTACTTGAACAAAACAATATTGAATCTAGACCGATATGGAAACCGATGCATATGCAGCCGTTTTTTGCTGAGTATGATTATGTAGGAGGAACCGTATCTGAGCAATTGTTTGAAAATGGGGTTTGCTTGCCTTCGGACACAAAAATGACGGATGAGGATCTGGACCGAGTTTGCACATTGATTAAGGGGGTGTGGAAGTAAGATGGTTCGTAAAAAAAGGGTGTACGAAAGATACGTCAAGAGATTGCAGGACTTGTTATTCTCGTCTATTGCTCTTCTTTTACTTAGTCCCATACTGCTTATTGTTGCTGTTCTTGTAAGAATTAAATTGGGCGGGCCAGTATTATTTGTACAAGAACGCCCAGGTTTGCATGATAAGATTTTTAGAATGTACAAGTTTAGAACTATGACAGATGAACGTGATGCAAATGGCGAATTACTTCCTGATAGTACTCGTCTTACATCATTCGGAAAATTTCTGCGCTCTACGAGTTTGGATGAACTTCCAGAGTTATTGAATATTGTGCGTGGGGATATGGCTATAGTTGGGCCGCGGCCGTTATTGGTGCAGTATTTGGCTCTGTATGATGAGCATCAAAAGCGCAGACATGATGTTAGGCCTGGGTTAACGGGTCACGCTCAAGTGAACGGCCGTAATGCGATTAGCTGGGAAGATAAATTTAATCTGGATGTTAATTATGTGGATCAGATTACATTCGTGGGTGATTGGAAAATAATTTTTTTGACTATTAAAAAAGTTTTTATCAGAGAAGGAATCCATTCTAATAATTCTGTAACTATTGAGCCGTATCGTGGTTCAAATGAAGAGAGTGTTAGGCTATGAAAAAAGGCTTAATTATCATTGGTGCTGGTGGTCACGGCAAAGTAGCAGCTGATGTGGCGAAAAAAATGAATATTTGGGATAATATCTTATTTATTGATGATAATCAAACTGTTACAGAGTGTAGTGGCTATAAAGTTATTGGTCATACAGATGATATCAATACTTATATTAATGACTCTGATTTTTTTGTCGCTATCGGGAGTAATACAGTAAGAGAACAAGTTCAAAATAAATTAGAGAATGATGGTGCTTCTATAGTATCCCTAATTCACCCTCAAGCTGTTATTGGTTCTAATGTTAAAGTTGGGTGTGGTACAGTTATCATGGCAGGGGTTATTATTAGCAGCTCTTCTACAGTAGGAAAAGGCTGTATAGTTAATACAGCTTCTAGCGTTGATCATGATAACATCATTGAAGATTTTGTCCACATATCTCCAGGAGTGCACTTAGCCGGGACTGTAAAGATTGGTAAAGGTGCGTGGCTTGGGATTGGCAGTATAGTAAGTAATAACATTGATATATGCAGTGGATCAAAAATAGGGGCTGGCGCTGTAGTTGTAAGAAATTTAACGGAATCAGGAACTTATGTAGGAGTTCCGGCAACAAAAATCGAAAAAGGATAACTAATGTATTTTGCAGAGGGGTCGGAAGAATGGATTTTTGGCTAAAAATACTTTTCTATAGTAGTGCGTTTATTATTATATGGGCCATGATAGGGTACCCGGTATCTTTAAAGATAATTGGTAAGTTGCATAAAACTAAAAAACTAGAGAAAAACTACGGTCATAAACCATCAGTCACAGTTATGGTGGTGGCGCATAATGAGGAAAAGGTTATTATGGATAAACTCCATAACATTATGAGTCTCGAATATCCAAAAGACCTTATAGAGTACTTGGTCTCTTCTGACAACAGTACCGATAAAACAAATGAGATTGTTAAAGATTTCATACGTAGGTATCAAGAATATAATATTAGGCTGTTCGAGGTTAAAGATCGCAAGGGGAAGACGAATGCTCAAAATGAAGCACATAAGACAGTAACAACTGAATATCTAGTGATGACTGATGCGAATTCTATGATGGAGAAAAATGCTGTTAGTGAGCTAATGGCAGCTTTCACTTCTGAAGATATTGCATATGTTTCTGGGCGATTAGCAATAATTAATCAGAATGTTAGTGATGTAAGCAATGCTGAAGCAAACTATTGGGACAGCGATTTAGCTGCTCGAGAAATTGAGGGGAGAATCCAAACAATTACTGCGGGCAATGGTGCATTATATGCTTGCAGAACGAAGGATTATAATGATTTTAATCCTATTCAGTGTCATGATAGTGCAATGCCACCGTATTATGCTTTACAAGGGAAACGGGCTATTGCTAACCATGACGCCATAGCTTATGAAAAAGCTGGAGAAGTTATTGAAGATGAGTTTGGGAGAAAGGTTAGAAGTAACAGAGTACTGTTAGCGCAAATATTACCTGATATTAGAATATTAAATATCTTTAGGTATAAATGGTTTACATATTTTTATTTTGGGCACAGAACGTGTAGGTATTTGCTATGGATTTCTCATCTTATAGTGTTGGTAACTAATATCCTATTGGTTCAGTCATCAATATTCTATATGTTAACATTAGTAGGCCAGATTGTTTTTTACTTATTAGCCATATTGAAATTATACATGAAGCTAAATAATAAATACCTAAATATGATTTATTACTACACTGTTACATTAGCTGCCCAATGGGTCGGTGTCTATAGGGTTCTAAGCGGAAAGTCTAAGCCGTTTTGGGAAAAAGCGGAGAGCACAAGATAAAGTATGTTTAATATGATAAGAGGTGTGCAATGAAAAGGATTTATGTGGCTACAAAAGCGCGAGGTTTTTTGCTAACACTTTTCAAAACAGAACATGAAAGCCTTATATTTCAGTATAAAGAAAATCAGCTCTATGAAACAAATTCGAAAGCTAAACACATAATAGCAAAATTAGTGAAATCTAAGTTAGCAGATCATCTTGGACTAATTCAAAGATTAAATGTTAGCGATAATGATAGTACAAATGTTTTTAGCTATAATCGTTTTTTGAAAAGCGATAAGGATTATGTTGTATGTCTTGAAAATCCATTTGCACTAGTTCACTATTCAATAAATAGAAATAGTACATTATTATCCAAGATAAAATTGAAAAAGTATTTTCATGATAAGCATTTGAAAGCAGTGGTCTGTTTATCTAAGGCATGTTTGAATACTTTAGATAAAGTTTACGAAATTCCGAGCAGCGTTAAAACTACTCAAATATACCCTTTAATCGAGAAAAATCCTTTAACAAGTGTGGAAAATATAAAATCAAAATCTTACTCTAGCGAGATACAGTGTCTATATATTTCTTCTAAATTCACACTTAAAGGAGGAAAAGATATTCTTGAATGTTTTAAACGACTACAGCAACAAGGCATGAACAATATTAAGCTCGTAATTATAACTCAGTTAAAATCAATTGATGAAAAAACACATAGGGGAATTATGGAAAACGAGAACATTAAAGTTTACGATTTTAAATTCAGTAAAGAGGAATTGAGTGAGTTTTATAATGCCTCCTCGATTATGCTGAACCCAAGCAGGCAAGATAGTTTTTCTCTTGTGGTTCTTGAAGCTATGAAATCCGGGAATGCGATTTTGACCTCTGATTTGTATGCGTTGAGCGAGATGGTGGAGCACGATTTTAATGGGTATTTA
>CAKMKL010000307.1 GCA_927443375.1 uncultured Paenibacillus sp.
CGGATCACCCTGATCGGCAATAAGGAGCTATATATTGAGAATCACCGCGGCGTGCTGAACTTTTCCTCTGGTCAGCTTACGATCGCGTTAGTGAATGGTTCACTTGAAATTTCCGGAGAGGGGCTTATGATCCGGAACATACTCGGCCAGGAGCTGGCTGTTGAAGGAATTATCGGTGAAATCAGATACAAGGGAAGCGAGGAGAAACCATGAAAGAGCCGCCTCTGTCAACATTGCGGGGGTTCGTTACACTGCATGTGACGGGACCGCAGGTGGAAAAGTTTATCAATGCCGTAGCCGAAGCCGGCATCGTCATCTGGGAGGTGAAGCCTGCCGGAGACGGCGCTTCCCTAAATCTCTTGCTGGATGACTTTTTTGCTCTCCGGCCGCTCCTGAAAAAGACAGGCTGCCGCATGCATGTCACCGCCAGGAACGGACTTCCCTTCAGGGCGGCTAGGCTGTGGAGACGCAAGCTTTTTGCAGCAGGTATACTCCTGTTTGGGGTTACGCTTCTGTTGTTTTGTTCGATGGTCTGGACCATCCGGGTTGAAGGAAATAAGCTGATTGCCTCCGAAGACATATTAACTGCTGCCCGCCAGGAGGGCGTATATCCGTACCAGTGGATTTGGCGTATGGAAGATCCGGACAAGCTCTCCAAAAAGCTGATTTCCCGTGTGCCGGGTATTTCCTGGGTCGGGGTGGAGCGGACGGGGACGAGCATTACGATTCAAGTCGTGGAGGCTGACCGGCCGGAGAGCAAGCCTCTGTTAAGCCAGCGCCATTTGGTCAGCAGAACTGATGCTGTGGTTACCGGGATTTATGCCGAGCAGGGCAGACCGGTTGTGGGAATCCATTCCCGGGTCAAAAAAGGGCAGATATTGATCTCCGGAGCTTTGGGTGATGAGGAGAATACGCAGTATGTAGTGGCTAAAGGAGAGGTGAAGGGCCTTGTCTGGCATGAATACAATATCGAGGTTCCCCTGAAAACGACAAGCAGCTCCTACACTGGGGAACGGAAAGACCGCACTTATCTTGTGCTGGGTAATTGGGCGGTCCAGTTGTGGGGCTACGGGAAATCCGGTTTCGATAAATCACGCACGCTTACAGAGAATAATATGCTCACCTGGCGGAACCTGCAGCTGCCGCTCGGGGTAATGACGGAGAAGGAGCTGCAGATCCAATATACATCTTCGGTAAAAACGGAGGAAGAGGCCAGGGCTGACGGGATTGCACGGGCAAAAAATGATATTTTGGCCCGTTACGGCGCTGACAGCACCATAAAAAGTCAAAAAATTTTGCATGAGAAGAAAGACAATGGTAAAGTTTATATGAAAGTGCTGTTTGAAGTGGAAGAGAAAATTGCGGAAGAACTTCCGATAGTAAACAACTGAGGAGAATGAGGCTACTTGTCAGAACAGACTGCAAGCATTCGTATATCTTTGCAAAATGCGGGAGAAGCGCAAGCCCTGTTCGGCCCGCAGGATGGATTCCTTAAAATAATCGAAAGCGAAATTCCGGCAGTGATTGACTCGCGTGAGGCAGAGGTTACGATACGCGGGGCGGAGCGCGAAGTGGACATGCTGGGGCAATTGTTCAACGTTCTGCTGTCTCTGGTTCGCAGCGGTTACATCCTTAGTGAACGGGACATTCAATATGCGGTAGAGCTGGCTAAGGATTTTCGGGCCGATCAGCTCCTTGACCTGTTTAAGGGCGAGATCACAACCACTTTCCGAGGCAAGCCGATCCGTGTCAAAACCATTGGCCAGAAGCACTATGTAACTACCATTAAGAAACGCGATATCGTCTTCGGAATCGGCCCGGCAGGAACAGGCAAGACCTACCTTGCCGTTGTGCTCGCCGTTACAGCCCTCAAAGAGGGTTCCGTGAAGCGTATTGTACTTACCCGCCCTGCAGTAGAGGCAGGGGAGAGCCTGGGCTTTCTTCCTGGCGATTTGCAGGAGAAGGTTGACCCGTATCTCCGGCCGCTCTACGACGCCTTATACGACGTTATGGGGCCTGATCAGGTGGCCAAGGCACTGGAGCGGGGGTTGATTGAAATTGCACCGCTGGCTTATATGCGGGGACGAACACTGGATGATTCTTTTATCATCCTGGATGAAGCCCAGAACACGACCCCTGAGCAAATGAAAATGTTTCTGACCCGGCTTGGGTTTGGTTCAAAGATGGTCATTACTGGTGACGTGACCCAGATCGACCTGCCGCGCGGCAAGAAATCAGGATTAATCGAAGCTAAGGCGATTTTATCCGGCATTGAGGAATTAGGTTTTGTTTATTTTGCAGAACAGGATGTAGTAAGGCACTCCCTGGTGCAGAAAATTATCGTAGCCTATGACCGCTCTGCCGAAAACCTCGACTAACAAAGGGGACTGTCCTCATGGCTTCAAAGAAACCATCGAAATTAAGCGGATTTGTATATAGCAATACCGGATGGAAGTATAGCGCGGCGACGCGCTATGCTCTTTTCCTGTTGTTGGGGATTGTTTTCTACATCAGCCTCTCGTCTGATCTGCTGCCCAAACGTTATGATATCAAAGTGAATACTACAAGTGCCAAAGAAATTACGGCACCCAAGCAAATCCCTGATGACAAGGCTAAGCTGAAAGCTCAGGAAGCGGCAGCGGAGAGCGTGCCTAACAAGTATGCGATCATACCGATCAGAGCTGATAGTCTCGTCGGCTTGCTGCTAGACCGGATTGATAGCCTGAATCAGGATGATCTGATCTCCCAAAGCGAAAAGGTTGACATTTACAAAGATGTGATTCCGCAGCGGGCGAATGATTTTGTCCAGAGCTTTATCAATTCGAGCCGCAACGCCGGCACTTACTCGGATACCCTTCTGGAAGAGATCCAGTCGGTCATCGCTGAGCAGGCCTATACCATTCCTGAAGAGACTTACATTAAAATCCCGCGGCTGACTTCCCAGGATATCATCGAGATGAAGCAGGTTGCCCGCGATATTGTGATCAAGCTGATGAATGATCAAATCGTTGACGCCCAGACGGTACGCGCCAAGGTGGCGGAGCAGGTCAGCGTCAGCTCGCTTAGTCAGCGCACAGCCCGTGAGGTTACGCAAGAACTGGTGCGGCTGGTTATTATGCCGAATAAGTTCTTTGACGAGGAAGCCACCAAGGAAGCAAAGGTGCAGGCCCGTCAGAATACGCCTGATGTGTTTATTGAGCAGGGTGACGTGCTTGTAGCCAAAGGGGATACGATTACACCTGATCTGTATGCGCTGCTGGATGAAAACGGACTGCTCAGCAATGAAATTAACTATTGGCCGCAATTCGGGCTTCTGCTGCTATCGATAATGCTCTCGGCAGGATTAATGGTATTTATCCGTTATTCCGGAGGCACTGCCGGCTTTAAGTATAATAACTCCCAGCTGCTGATGCTGGTGCTCGTTTTTATCATAACTATCTTCACCATGCGGCTTGCCGCGTTCCTGCAGACCGATGTGCGGTTCTATGTGGGCTTCCTGGCTCCGGTCGCTATCGGGGCGATGCTGATTGCCATGCTGCTGGATATGACCCTGGCCTATTTCTGCTCCATTTTGTTCAGTGTGCTCTCAAGCATTATTCTAAATGTGCAGCAAAATACAGTGTTTGATTTTACCTTTGGCTTCTTTGCGCTGATAGTTTCGTATGTCGCTATTTTTGCAACCCACCGCGCCGGTCAGCGATCCACACTGCTGAAAGGCGGGATTATGGTCTCCTTATTCGGCTGTGTAACAGTATTTATGCTGAAACTGCTTGGAGGCGGGGAATGGAATGATACCCAGACCTTATATGAGGTGGGTTTTGCATTTGCCGGCGGTCTGCTGACCGCAGTTCTGGTGATCGGGCTAATGCCATTCTTCGAGGCTACCTTCGGTATTTTATCGGCGCTGAAGCTGGTCGAGCTGTCCAATCCGAATCATCCGCTGCTCCGTAAGCTGCTTACCGAGACACCGGGAACGTATCATCACAGTGTAATGGTCGGTAACCTGTCAGAAGCTGCGGCTGAGGCAATAGGTGCGGATGGTCTGCTGTGCCGCGTCGGCTCCTACTATCATGATATCGGCAAGACGAAGCGGCCGTTTTATTTTATCGAGAATCAGAACAATATGGAAAATCCGCATGATTCGATTGAACCGGCGCTGAGTAAATCGATCATTGTTGCTCATGCCCGTGACGGGGTGGAAATGCTCAAGGAATATAAGCTGCCTAAACCGATCCGTGACATTGCGGAACAGCATCACGGCACGACATTCCTGCATTATTTTTACCACAAAGCATTAAAACTAGCTGAGGAAAAAGGCGCTGAACCCGACATCACCGAAGAGGATTTCCGCTATCCCGGACCTAAGGCACAGTCCAAAGAAGCGGCCGTGGTGGGAATTGCCGACAGTGTGGAGGCCGCTGTCCGTTCACTCCGCAAGCCGACCGTTGAGCAGGTGGAGACGATGATCGAGAAGATTATTAAGAGCCGTCTGGACGATCACCAATTCGATGAATGTGATCTGACCATCAAGGAATTGGACATCATCGCGCGGACGCTGAAAGAAACGGTAATGGGGATTTTTCACTCGCGGATCGAATATCCTGAGGAAGTGAAGAAACCGAAGAAAGAGGAAGGGGCGCCTACTACATGAGTTTAGCCATCAATTGGAGCAATGAGCAGGAAGAATACGAAATCAATGACGGTCTTATCGCAATGCTGGAGAGCATTCTGCAAAAAGCGGGTGAAGCCGAAGGGATTGAAAAAGGTGAGGTGGACCTTACTTTTGTTGATAATGGGCGCATTCATGAACTAAACCTCGAGTACCGGGGAATTGACCGCCCGACGGATGTTCTTTCCTTTGCGATGAACGAAACCGGAGAAGATGAGCCGGAAATTATATATGTGTTTGATGAGAATAAAGATCTTGGGGAGATGCCGAATGCGCTGGGAGATATTATTATCTCTGTTACACGGGCGCAGGAGCAGGCTCTGGAGTACGGACATTCTCTGGAACGGGAGCTTGGATTCCTGTTTGTTCACGGTTTTTTGCACCTGCTGGGCTATGATCATCAGGATGCGGCGTCAGAGGCCGAAATGATGTCCAAACAGGAGCATGTACTGGCTCAGGTGGGGTTGACCCGCTAATGGTCAAAAATACGGCGGTGGGCCACAAAAAATTCTGGCATTCTTTTCGATTTGCTGCGCACGGCATAGCCTCAGCGTTCAAATCCGAGCTGAACATGAAGGTGCATTGCGGCCTGGCTGTAATTGTGCTGGCCGCCGGCGCGTTTTTCAGACTCCCCCCTTCAAGCTGGCTGCTGCTGCTGCTGGCAATTACGCTTGTACTTAGTACAGAACTTTTGAATACGGCTATTGAAGCGACGGTTGATCTGGTGTCGCCGGATATTCATCCCCTGGCTAAGACAGCCAAAGATACCGCCGCAGGAGCTGTACTGCTTACGGCGGTCTTTGCCGTTATCGTCGGAATCTATGTTTTTTATCATCCTGTGATGGACTGGATCACCGGACTTATGTCATAATCAGTTTACAACTTCAGCTGACCTAAGAGGCGGACCGGCTTTTTTGCCCTCCGTCATCTTTAACTTAGGCTGACTCTTTCAAAACCAGAGGTCCTGCAGAGAAGCCCAATTTCAAAGGTGTGTATACGGGCGAATCTCAAGTAGGCCGGCTTATATGGCGTTGCTGCTGCTGGTATAAAGTGAGAAGCAAATTTAACAGCATTAAGCAATACTCTGAAGAGTGCATGATAACAAAACAAACTAAGCGGGTGCTTACGAAGTTAGTTTTGTACGAAGTAATCCAAGTAGAATATGCTGACAAAACTATGTGAATGCTTACGAAGCGAGTTTGCCGAAGTAATCCAAGTAGAATACGCTGAACAAACTTTTAGGAGGGCCACTATGGAATCTGCTCAACTTCTTCAGGAAGCGATTAAGGCACGAACCAATGCATATATACCATATTCCCGTTTCGGCGTCGGCGCGGCGCTGCTGGATCAGGACGGTCATGTTCATCATGGCTGCAATATTGAAAATGCCGCTTATGGCCCGACAAACTGCGGCGAGCGGACCGCGATGTTCCGCGCTATTGCCGACGGCCATAAACCGGGAACATTCAAAGCGATTGCCGTCGTTGCTGATACAGATGGACCCGTCTCACCTTGCGGCGTCTGCCGCCAGGTCATGGTCGAGCTGTGCGGTCCCGATATGAAAGTTATTCTGGGCAACCTGAAGGGCGATATCGTCGAAACGACGGTGCGCGATTTGCTTCCCGGCGCGTTTGGCCCCGCTGATTTGGAGCAGGGGCAAACTCCGGAATAAGATTGCTGGCTAATTATTAATACAAGATTGCTGGGTGTACTTAGATTATATGATTAGCCTAGTAATCTAAGTGGCTGGAGAATGCCAGCAGCTGCCATGAGGTCTGCTCTCGATTTTTAATTGCATAAGGTACAACTAACTCAGCTTTATTCTCCATGTGCCTGAGTTTAGTTGTAGTTTCTGCAATTATATTTGCAATTTGCTCGCCGAAAGCATCCGAATTGCCACAATAACTGCACGAAATACATCTAAACAGGCAAAACCGCAGATTGAAGCTGAAATAATTGTACAAAATACAATTAAAGTAGCATCGGGGACGAGACTGGTACAATATTCGTCGCCATCCAGCATGTTGTTGCAGGAACGTGATCAAAAGTTTCTCAACTAACATCCCGAGCGCTGCCATCCAGCGTGTTCCCGCAGGGAACGAAAGCGCTCTGTGCACCATCTGTCTGATCCATGCGCCGATAGCTACTCTCACGCCCAGTTCCGGGTGTCCAGAGGGCCGGGGCCCTTGGGGTCCCCCTTGGCTAAGGGGGATTTAGGGGGATCGACAAAGTTTTAAAAGATTTTATTTTTTTCATGCAGAAGGGAAGATCATATGAAATTCAAATCAGGGTTTGTCGCCATTATCGGCAGACCGAACGTAGGCAAATCGACACTCATGAACCAGGTGATCGGTCAAAAAATCGCCATCATGTCGGACAAGCCGCAGACCACACGAAACAAAATTCACGGGGTGTATACGGCGAACAATTCGCAGATCGTATTCCTGGACACACCGGGTATCCATAAAAGACAGTCGAAGCTGGGCGATTACATGAACCAGACGGCGATGAGCACGCTGCATGAAGTGGAAGCGGTACTGTTCCTGGTAGATGCTTCAGAGGGTCTGGGCGGCGGTGACCGCTTTATCGCTGAACAGTTAAGCGGCGTTAAGACACCTGTTATTTTAGTGCTTAATAAGATCGACAAAATCGAGCCTGAGGCGTTGCTTCCGCTGATTGCACAGTACAACAAGCTGCATGAATTCGCTGAAATCGTACCGATTTCCGCCAAACTCGGCAGCAATGTCAATACGCTGCTGGATCAGGTGGCGAAATATCTGCCGGAAGGTCCTCAGTATTATCCTGACGACCAGATTACCGACCATCCCGAGCAATTCGTCTGCGCTGAGCTGATCCGTGAGAAAATTCTCCATATGACCCGTGAAGAGGTGCCGCATTCCATTGCAGTGGCCATCGAGGATATGCGCGTCGAGCCTAATGGCGTAGTGCATATAAATGCGGTTATTTTTGTAGAGCGCGACTCCCAAAAGGGGATTATTATCGGCAAGCAGGGTGCGATGCTGAAGGAAGTCGGCAGACGGGCCCGCACGGATATCGAGAACCTGCTGGGTTCGAAGATTTTCTTGGAGCTATGGGTAAAAGTGAAAAAAGACTGGCGCAATCAGGAACGCGTACTGCGCGATTTGGGCTTCCACAAAGACCTTTAAAACTTGGGGCTCCGCAGCTTCTTGAAACGGCCCCGCCTGCCAAGCAGGACGGCAGGCCGTTTCTGCTTGGCAGGAATTGCAAGGATAAACCTCAGCTCAGCGCACATCCTATTTCTGAAGAGACATCGTGTTTCCGAAGAAAGGATGAATACGAATGCGAGACTTTTCGTGGAAGTATTTTGCAATGACTGGAGATGTCGATGCTTATCTGCTGTACAGAGAAGCCGGAGATCCGCTTGAAGAAGGCGGACCGCTGCCTGCGGAGGAAGAGAAGGTCCTTGATGAAGAAGCGCAATAAGGACTGGTTGCTTGCCGAATGGTTGGGGGAAGAGGCATGCTACACAGGGTGGAAGGGATCGTCATCCGCAGCATGGATTACGGTGAAGGGAACGCCATTATTACGCTTTGCACCGAGAACGCCGGTAAAGTAGGCGTTCTCGTCCGCGGCGCCAAGAAGGTCAAAAGCCGCCATGCTGCGCTAATCCAGCTGTTTACGGTTGGGGAATTTGTATTTTTCCGCAACAATGGGGGGTTAGGAACCCTGAATGCAGGAGAAATAACACAGTCCCATCATTCGCTGCGGACAGATTTGATCAAAGCAGCCTATGCTTCATATGCCTGCGAACTGCTTGACCGTGTGCTGCATGAGGAGGAAACCGGCAGCTTCTGGTTCCGGCAGCTGTCGGCGTGTTTGAATGCTCTTGAAGAAGATAAGGAACCCGGTGTCATTCTTAATGTATTTGAGATGAAAATACTGCAGGCTGCGGGATACGGGCCGGAACTCGATCATTGTATTGCCTGCGGGCTGGATAAGCCGGATGAAGAACTGCGCGTTAGCCCCCGCCTCGGCGGGGTATTATGCCGCAGCTGCAGACACAATGACCCTCCGGCGATGGAGATTT
The DNA here is from genome assembly GCA_927443375.1 of uncultured Paenibacillus sp. GTDB lineage: Bacteria > Bacillota > Bacilli > Paenibacillales > Paenibacillaceae > Paenibacillus_AQ. The sequence continues at coordinate 8,739 of CAKMKL010000307.1, forward strand.
CTCCCCGTGCGCTTAAGCTGCTGCGCCTGTTTGCAGCACTTGATCTGACACGCCTAGGCAATGTGGATGTGAAGGAAGCAACCCGGATTGAACTTAAAAAAGTGATGCGCGCCTTTATGGATATGCAGCTCGGGCTGAAATTGAAGTCGCAAGGTTTCCTAGATCAGCTCGATAAATACAACATTTGACGAATCCTTAAATTTCCGTTACTATGGGATCAGTTTCTTTTTAATTTACAGCCGATGTCACTCTGAAGTCTTGGAGACGTGCAGTGATCGGGAAAGTAGTGGACGCCAGTTGTCGCTTAAGCGAGCCGGGGATAGTGGAAGCCTGGCAGGACAATGTTCATGAACAGGGCACCCGGGAGTACGGAAACGGCAGAATGAAAAGTGGATTTCGTCAACTTGCGTTTTACTGAGCCGGAATGGCCGGGGACGCGGTGCGTAATCAAGTAGGGTGGAACCGCGGGAGTATATGTTAAGCTCTCGTCCCTATGTCTGGAAATCAGGCATGGGGGCGGGAGCTTTTTTGCCTTGTGGCGGACCTTCGGGCCTACGCCGCAGGCCTATAAGAGCGCCGCCTCCATCGCGGCACAGTAAGAAGCTTCATGGCAGAGACTGCCACCAAACTTGTAAAGCGAAGGAGTCGGTAGTATGAACTTTCAGCAGATGATTTTGACGCTGCAGCAGTTCTGGGCAGAACAGAACTGTATCCTCGTCCAGCCGTATGATACGGAAAAAGGGGCGGGCACGATGAACCCTATGACGTTTTTGCGTTCGCTTGGACCCGAGCCGTGGAAAGTAGCTTATGTTGAGCCTTCCCGCCGCCCGTCGGACGGACGTTATGGCGAGAACCCGAACCGGTTATACCAGCATCACCAGTTCCAGGTAATCATCAAGCCTTCACCGGACAACATCCAGGAGCTGTATCTGGAAAGCCTGAAGGCACTGGGTGTAGATCCACTCTTGCATGATATCCGCTTTGTTGAAGATAACTGGGAGAACCCGTCGCTGGGCTGTGCAGGCCTCGGCTGGGAAGTATGGCTGGACGGTATGGAAATTACACAGTTTACGTATTTCCAGCAGGTGGGCGGAATTGAGACCAGTCCGGTAGCCGTAGAAATCACTTACGGTATGGAGCGTCTGGCTTCTTACATTCAGGAGAAGGAAAACGTATTCGATCTCGAGTGGGTAGACGGAATGACCTATGGTGATGTATTCCATCAGCCGGAGGTGGAGCATTCCACCTATACCTTTGAAGTATCTGATGTCCAGATGCTGTTCACCCTGTTCAACACCTACGAACAAGAAGCCCGCAGAGCCATGGAGAACCATCTGGTATTCCCGGCCTATGACTATGTGCTGAAATGCTCGCATACCTTCAACCTTTTGGATGCACGCGGGGCTATTAGTGTCACTGAACGTACAGGCTTCATTACAAGAGTGCGGAATCTGGCCCGTACCGTTGCGGCGACATATCTGGAGGAACGCGAGAAGCTGGGCTTCCCCCTGCTGAAGAAAGAAGGTGCTGAACATGTCTAAAGATATCTTATTCGAAATTGGTCTGGAGGAAATTCCTGCACGCTTTATCCGGGCGGCGATGGAGCAGCTTCAGGACAAAACAGCCAAATGGCTGGAAGCCTCGCGCATTGAGCACAGCGGAGTAACAGCCTATGCCACCCCGCGAAGACTCGCTGTACTGGTGAAAGATGCAGCGGAGAAACAGGCGGATATCAGTGAAGAAGTGAAAGGCCCGTCACGCAAAATCGCACTGGATGCCAGCGGCGAATGGAGCAAGGCGGCACTTGGTTTTGCCCGCAGCCAGGGGGTATCCCCCGACCAACTCACCTTTAAGGAACTGGCTGGCGTGGAGTATATCTATGCCACCAAAAACAGCGATGGTATAGAGACCTCCTCTTTGCTTGCCGAGGGACTTACAGGTATCGTAAGCTCAATGAGCTTCCCCAAAAATATGCGCTGGGGCGCTTATGATTTCAAATTCGTCCGTCCGATCCGCTGGCTCGTTGCATTGTTCGGCCAAGACATTATCAATCTGGAGATTACCGGTGTACAAGCAGGCAACGTGAGCCGTGGCCATCGTTTTCTCGGTGCAGAGACGGTCATTCCAGAACCTGCAGCTTATGTTGAAACCATGCGGGCGCAGCATGTGATGGTTGATGTGCAGGAGCGTGAAGCGCTGATTCTGGACCAGATCAATAAGCTGGCAGCACAAAAAGAATGGACCATCGCAATCAAGGAAGATCTGCTGGAAGAAGTGCTGTTCCTGGTGGAAACTCCAACTGTACTGTTCGGCACCTTTGATCCTTCTTTCCTGAACATTCCGCAGGAGGTGCTGATTACCTCGATGCGTGAGCATCAGCGGTATTTCCCGGTATTTGATGCTGCCGGCAAGCTCTTGCCGTTCTTCGTAACCGTCCGGAATGGTAATGCGGAGTCGCTTGATGTGATTGCCAAAGGAAATGAAAAGGTGCTTCGCGCCCGTTTATCGGATGCGAAATTCTTCTATGAAGAAGACCAGAAGCTGCAGATCAGCGATGCCCTGGCTAAGCTGGAAACCATTGTGTATCAAGTTGAACTGGGCAGTGTAGGCGACAAAGTGCGCAGAATCCGCGCTATTGCCGATAAACTCGCAGCTAAGCTTGAGCTTTCTCAAAGTGCAGCAGCTGAAGTCAGCCGTACGGCGGATATTTGCAAATTCGACCTTGTAACGCAAATGGTGGGTGAGTTCCCTGAGCTCCAAGGCACGATGGGTGAAGATTACGCCCGTAAAGCTGGAGAAGCGGAGAATGTTGCCAAAGGTATTTTTGAGCATTATCAGCCGCGTTTTGCCGGAGACAGTGTGCCGTCGACTGAGGCGGGTATGGTCGTCAGTCTCGCTGATAAAATCGATACGATTGTCGGAAGCTTCTCGCTCGGTATTATCCCGACGGGTTCACAGGACCCTTACGCTCTGCGCCGCCAGGCAGCAGGTATTGTACAGATTGTACTGGAGCATAAGCTGCCGGTGAGTTTGCAGGAAATTTTCACTGCAGCCGTGGAAGTTCATGAAAATTTACGTACAGAGAAACATTTTGCCCCTGAACTGCGTATAAACCTTTACGAGTTCTTCGGCCTTCGCGTGAAACGCCTTTTATCCGACGATAATATCCGCTACGATGTTGTGGAAGCAGTCACTGCTGCGGGATTTGATGATATCGTTGATGTTGTCAACCGAAGCCGTGCACTCACAGAGGCTGTTAACACTCAGGCTGATTTCAAAATCACCGTCGACTCGCTGACCCGTGTCAGCAATCTGGCAGCCAAAGCGGCAGAGGGTTCCGTTATCCAGCCTTCCCTGCTGAAAGAAGCAGCCGAAGTGAAGCTATATGAGACATGGCAGGGAATCCACGCGCCTTACCAGGAAGCACTCGCAGCCAGAAATGCCGCAGAAGCGCTGAGTATTCTTTCCGGCTTGAAGGATGACGTTACCGGATTCTTCGATTCCGTAATGGTTATGGCTGAATACGAA
>CAKMKL010000308.1 GCA_927443375.1 uncultured Paenibacillus sp.
TTCCCCGTTGTCATCTTGCTCATGGTTTCATTGCTGAACCAGGCGGCTGATACGGCTGGGAGCAATGAAACCATGAGCAAGATGACAACGGGGAATTCGGATACAGCAGCGACAGAGGGTGCGGATAACGCTGCTGCGCCTAACGCTCAACTCTCTGAATCCGCCGGCACAGGCGAGGGTGGAACAGTTGATAGTGGAGCAGCGGACACTGCGGCTCCGGCTACGATGAATGCCGGACCGGCAGCGGAAGCTACAGAAGCAAGCCCTGTGGTGAGTGAGGGTCCCGCTTCGGCAAAGCGGAGCACGTCAGTTACGAGTAACAGTGAACTGTCTACACCGGCCCCCCGGTCTGACATCAAAAGCGGCAGCGGCAATATGAGTGCTCAGGACGCACGTACTTTTGTTTATGAGGATACGGCTGCGGACAATTCAGCACCGGCGCAGGATGTTGAGCAGACTCCGGCGGCTGAAGAAGCCGGAACGATGGGGCTGCTGCCCATGCTGAAAGCCCAGTCCCCTTGGAACTCACCGGACGGAAAGTATTCTGCCGAGCTTGCCGGACAGCAGCTGGTGATCTACAGCGTTCCGTCAAGCGGCTTGCAGGAAGAACGGACCGCGGTAACCTCGCTTCCGCTGGAAGGCACCTGGGTAACCGGTACTTGGTCGGAGGACAGCCTTCAGTTTACGTATGTAACCTTGAAGGACGGCTCCGAAGTTTCTAAGGTATACACCGTTCCGGACGCTGGAGCCGCCGGAGCGCCATCAGCTTCGCCGGACGCTTCGGCGACAGCCCTCCCGGGTAATAAATAATTATAGTTGGAACTTTTTAGGGGCATACGGAATATGCTATGGTAAGAGGACAGGAATTACAGGACTTGCGAGTTTCATCGGTATGACCGCCGGAAGTGAAGTTTCTAGAGCTTCTCCTTCCGTCGTTTATATAGATGCGCCGCTTAAACGGAGCAACTTTGGCTTTTGTGCCGAGGTTGCTCCGTTTTTGCATGTAACAAAGCAGCGAAGCTCCCTATGTTTATAACGTTTTTTTTGTTAAACTATAAAAATGGTTATGATGAAATGGAAAAGGAAGTGGCAGGATGGATGCCAAAACGGCGGCCAAAGACATCAGGCAGGGGAAAATTTCACCGCTATATGTGCTCTACGGCAGTGAGAAATTCCGGATGAATGAATTTGCGGCCTTGCTGGAGGATCATCTGATCGCCAAAGAGGATCGTGATTTTGCGGTAATCCCCTTCGACCTCTCCGAGACGCCGGTGCAGGCGGTAGTGGAGGAAGCGGAGACGGTCCCGTTCATGGTAGAGCGCAAGCTGCTGCTGGTGAGGGATGCCTCGCTGTTTACGGCGGGCAAAGAGAATGCGAAAATTGAACACCGGGTAGAGCTGTTAAGTGAATACATGCAGGCTCCGGCCGATTTTAGTGTAATTGTGTTTCTGGTCAATAACGATAAGCTGGATGAACGCAAAAAGATAGTCAAAGCAGCCAAAGCGGCCGGAACGGTACTGGCTTTTAATCCGCTGGGTGCAGAAGAGCTGCTGCGCTGGGTGGAAAAAGGTTTTAAAGACCGCGGCTGTGCGGTTGCCCCGGGAACCGCAGAGGCACTTGTAGCAAGTGCTGGCACAGGGCTGCAGAACCTGTCCGCCGAGATGGACAAGCTGTGCCTGTTCGCCGGAGCCGGCGGTACTGTGGATTCAGCAGCTGTGGAGAGTCTTGTTCACCGGGGAACCGAGCAGAATGTGTTCACACTGGTGGAAGATATAGCGAATCTGCGTCTGGATAAGGCGCTTAATACACTCTATGAGCTGCTGAAGCAACGCGAGGAGCCCATTAAGATTGCTGCGCTGATCGCCCGGCAGTTCCGGATCATTCTGCAGGTTAAGGATCTGTCTGCGCTCAGCTATTCACAGGGGCAGATTGCCTCTCAAGTCGGATTGCATCCGTATGCCGTTAAGCTGGCCGGAGAGCAGGCCCGCAAGTTTGAGAGCCAGCGGCTGCGGCAAATTCTGAGCATCCTGGCGGATCTGGATTACCAGATGAAGACAGGTGCCATCGACAAGGTGCTTGGGCTGGAGATGTTTATGCTGCGTCTTGGCGCTTAGTGCCCCGGGTGCGTAATAGATCTATATTGAAAGAGCCTGCCCTAGACGCTTATTCAGCGCAGGACAGGCTCTTCTTATTCTAATGGGAACAAAAAAACCTAACCGTATGCAGCATAGCGGTCAGGTTCTCATAGTGCTCATTATGAATGTCGCCCTTGGCTTAGGCTTGAGCCTTAAGAGCGTTCAATTTCTTCGCCAAGCGGGATTTTTTGCGGGCAGCCGCATTTTTATGAACCAGACCTTTTGTTACGGCCTTGTCCAGCTTTTTGGAAGCAGCTTGGAAAGCAGCATGAGCAGTTTCAACTTCCGTTCCTGTCAGTGCTACATCAGCAGTTTTCACAGCTGTACGAAGCGCGGATTTCTGGGAAGCGTTCAGTGCACGGCGTTTTTCGGTCGTCTTGACGCGTTTAACCGCGGATTTGATATTTGGCATTGCATTCACCTCCTGAAAGACATTCGAAATCATTAATCAAATGATTCACAACTTAAAATAGTTTAGCATGACCGGTAGTAAAATGCAACACTAAATACTATTGAAATAGCCTCCGCTTCCTCAGGTAAGTTCCCGGAGATAAGGCCCGGCGCTCTGTCTTTTCGCATGTGCATGGATGGAATTGTTTTGAGCTGCAATTATATATCCTTCCTGTTTGTATAAACGCTGCTCTTCTCTCGCACACTACTGGACAAAAAGAAGTTCATTCAAGGATGCCTATGCTCACAAAACTTTTAGGAGGCTGAACAAGCGATGGAACTGGATCTTCAGCTGTATTCGGTACGCACGGACCTGGCGGTAGAGGCGAAAGAAATGGCCCAAGGACCGCTCAAAACGCCGATTCCCGGTGTGAACGAAGAGGTGGAAGAAGCGGATGGGATCAAGGTTACGCGGCTTGGCGTGGCGAATAACGCCGGCTCTCAGGCCATTGGGCGCGCGGTCGGAAACTATGTAACCCTGGAGGTTCCGGCGCTGCGCGGCGGAGATACCGGCCTCCAGCAGAAGGTGTCTGTCGTGTTTGCCCGTGAATTCGAGCAGTTTATGAACAGAATCGGCATTAATAAAAATTCCTCGGTGCTGATCGTCGGCCTCGGGAACTGGAATGTGACTCCTGATTCGCTCGGTCCGCTGGTTGTGGAGAATGCTTTGATTACGCGGCAATTTTATGAGCTGGTTCCTGATCAGGTGTCTCCAGGATACCGTAATGTCAGCGCCATTGCTCCTGGTGTACTTGGTCTTACCGGGATAGAATCCAGTGAAGTCGTTCAGGGCATTGTGGACCGGACCAAGCCGGATGTGATCATTGCGATTGATGCGCTGGCTTCCCGTTCGCTGGAGCGGATCAATACAACGATTCAAATCGCCGACATCGGGATTCATCCCGGATCAGGCATCGGCAACAAGCGCCGGGGATTGACGAAGGAAATTCTTGGAGTCCCGTGTATAGCCATCGGTGTACCTACCGTTTGTTATGCTTCTACGATCGTCAACAATGTGCTGGAAATGATGAAGAATCATTTTGGTCAGATGGGGGACGGCAAAGCGCATACGAAAGAGATAATGGGTATGCTGGATGATATCTCCGAGCAGGAACGCCTGCAGCTGGTGAAGGAAGTACTGGAGCCGCTGGGTCATGATCTGATCGTTACACCCAAGGAGATCGATGAATTTATTGAGGAAATCGCCAACATTGTGGCCAGCGGACTGAACGCCGCACTGCATGACGCGGTTGACCCGGGGAATGTCGGCGCATATACCCACTAACCGGTTATTTGTTAATGGCCCGTACAAGCTGCCTTAGTGGCATTGCTTATACGGGTTTTTATTATGGCTGCTTGTTTTTCTACTCATCCAGTGACTCTCTCTTCTTGTCTCTTTTTTCGGTTCTAGTATTCCTTCCCTGCTCATAGATTTGAAGTATAAGAGATTACAGAGGGCTGGAGGAGGACATAACAATAATGAACAGAAAATGGTTTCAGCTATGGAATATCGGCAGACTGCGGGGAAAAGTGCTGGACGTTCTGTCACTGGGAAAAACGATGCTGCTGCTGGCCGGAGGTTCACTTGTATTTTTCATGCTGCTTGGAGCCGGCGGGTTGGCCGGACAAAAGCTGAATTCTTCCCCTGTTCCTTCTATGAAAGGACTGGCCGCCTCGCTATCAAGCGGATTTTTCATGGAGCTGCTGGGGATGGAGGTTCCGCATTTGCCAAAGGGCGAAGAGCCCTCTGCCTTCTCTGCCCCCAAGGTAACTTCGTTTGTGTTCCGGATGCTGACCAGCGTCGATCCCGGCAATCCGAAGAGCCTGCTCTCCCGTGAGGTGCCGGGTCTGGCGGCGGATGATCCTTTTTTGCTGCGGGAAGGCTCGGGAGGAACCGCCGGCGCACCCGCCGATTATCATCCGGGCACGGATGAACTGGCAGCAGGCGAAGATCCGCAGCCGGGTGCTGGAACGGATCCGGGATCATCCGGCAATGATCCTTCAGCGGGTGAAGGTACGGACAAGCCGGCGGATGATCCTGCTGCACAGCCGCAGCCGACAACTGCACCGGATGCCGGTACTGCCGGAGAACAAGGAAGCAAGGGCAGCACTGGTGAGGACAGCGGCACTGAGCAGGATACTTCGGTCAAACGCATCCTTATCTACCATTCGCATCCCCGTGAAGCATATAATCCGCTGCTGGGAGCTGAAAGTGATAATCCCAGCTCCGGCACGCCTTCCAAAAACGTAATGCTGGTAGGCTCCTATATCGCCGACAGACTGGAAAAACGCGGGATTGGCACGGTGCATGCGCAGGAGGATTATGCGACAGAAGTGCCGGATTACAACTGGAACTTTTCCTATAAATATTCCCGGATCACTATTAAAGCGGCGATGGCTGCCAATCAGGAAATGACCGAACTGATCGATATTCACCGCGACTCGCAGCGGCACGGCAAGACAACTGCTGTCATTGACGGGGAAAGCTACGCACAGGTCTATTTCATCCTGGGTCATGCCAACAAAGACTGGAAGAAGAATGAAGCCTTCGCGAATTCGATTCATCAGGTGCTGGAGAAGAGTTATCCGGGCCTGTCGCGCGGCATCTGGGGCAAATCCGCAGGAGGCGGAAATAACGGGGAGTACAATCAGACCCTTTCTCCAAACAGCGTTTTAATAGAAGTGGGCGGAATCGACAATTCTGCTGAAGAGCTGAAACGGACGGCAGATGTGCTGGCCGATGCGATTGCGGATGTGTACTGGAACAGTCATGATGCTGAAAAAGCGGCTGCCCCTGAAAAGGGCGCTGCCGGTACACAGGAGAGCAGTGGTCAGGCGGACTAGAAGCAGAAAGCGATACCGGAAAATTTATTGGCAGAAAGGGGGAGAATGGCTGTCACATTGAAAGCAAACAGGGGGTGACAGCCGAAGCTTCTGCTTCTTTAAAATAAACAGAACTGGCAATAAGCAGTTAAAGGAGGAGTCAACATGTCGCGTTTCGGCAAGAAGCTGGTCATGGTCGGCATTTGGGCGGGCATCGGGATATTGGTGGGCATGCAGTTCGGCAGCAGCGGCGGAACCAGAACCAGCGCGGTGCTGCCGGGCTGGAACGGGGCAACAGGAGTGGCGAAGACGGGTCAAGCACCAGCAACACCGGGGACGGGAACAGGGATTGCCACGAATGGACAAACCTATGTTTACGTGCCGGTTGCCATAGATCCGGCTACAGGTGCTTACACAGCTCTTCCGGTGGCTCAAACGCAGACAACAGTTCAGACGCCTGCCGGGCTTCCGCAGCAGGAGGTACAGGATTACAGTACGCTGACTCCGGAGCAGATTCTGATTCCCGATGAACAGAAACCGACGATTGATGTGCTTGCGGATAAAACGGCGGGTCTGCTGCAGCAGGCTTCGCAAAAAAGTATACGCTGGGTTGTCTCCCTGTTTGATTCAGCCGAGTAGCAGACTTATTACAGAACGGTGCTCCTGTTTCTTTACTTTCCCTGCTGCACGGGATTGATGGGGGAAGCCCGTACTGTTATAATAAGTGGATTAACATTAGGCTGTCTGTGGGGGTAAGGAATGACTGACGTTCAGAAAAGACAACAACAAATCCGCAATTTCTCGATTATTGCACATATAGACCATGGTAAATCGACATTGGCCGACCGTATTCTTGAGTATACAGGCGCACTCAGCTCGCGCGAAATGCAGGAGCAGGTGCTTGACCAGATGGATCTGGAGCGTGAACGCGGGATCACTATTAAGCTGCAGGCTGTACGTCTCACTTACCGTGCTGACGACGGTCAGGATTATTTGCTGAACCTGATTGACACACCGGGACATGTCGATTTCACTTACGAGGTCTCCCGTAGCCTTGCGGCCTGTGAAGGCGCATTGCTGGTAGTAGACGCTGCACAGGGGATCGAAGCGCAAACACTGGCTAACGTATACCTGGCGCTGGATAACAACCTGGAAATTCTGCCGGTCATCAACAAAATCGATCTGCCAAGCGCTGACCCGGAACGGGTGAAGCAGGAGATCGAGGATGTGATCGGACTCGATGCCAGCGAAGCGGTGCTTGCTTCTGCCAAAGCGGGCATCGGCATCAAGGAAATCCTGGAACAGGTGGTCAAGCAGGTCCCTGCTCCGACCGGCAATTCCAAGGAGCCGCTGAAAGCGCTGATTTTTGACTCCCACTACGATCCGTACAAAGGCGTTATCGTCTATGTCCGTGTTATTGATGGGAAGATCCGCGCCGGTTCGAAAATTAAGATGATGGCGACCGAAAAAGTCTTCGATGTCATTGAAGTCGGTTCCTTCATGCCGCGTATGACCATTGTCGATGAGCTTAATATCGGTGATGTCGGCTTTATCGTAGCCGGAATCAAGCATGTCGGCGATACCCGTGTCGGGGATACGGTGACGGATGCGAAGAATCCTACGCCGGAACCGCTGCCGGGTTACCGCAAAATCAATCCGATGGTTTATTGCGGCCTGTATCCGATTGAAACCTCTGATTATAACGATCTGCGTGAAGCGCTGGAGAAGCTGCAGTTGAATGATGCTTCGCTCAGCTTCGAGCCGGAGAGCTCCAGTGCACTTGGCTTCGGCTTCCGCTGCGGATTCCTAGGCCTGCTGCACATGGAAATTATTCAGGAGCGGATTGAGCGCGAGTTCAACCTGCCGCTGATTACAACTGCGCCAAGCGTTATTTACCGTATTATGCTGACTAACGGAGAGATGCTGACCATCGATAACCCGTCGCATTATCCGGAAATCGGAACCATTGATTATGTGGAAGAGCCATACGTCAAAGCCGGGGTCATTGTGCCTAACGATTACGTAGGTACCGTAATGGAGCTGTGTCAGAATAAACGCGGCGAATTCGTCAATATGGAATATCTCGATTCCAACCGGGTAACGATTACTTATCAGATTCCGCTCTCGGAAATTGTCTATGACTTCTTCGACCAGTTGAAATCTGGAACGAAGGGCTATGCTTCCTTCGACTATGAAATCTCCGGCTACCGCCAGTCCAATCTGGTGAAGATGGATATTCTCCTGAACGGCGAGCAGGTCGATGCCCTCTCGTTCATCGTTCACCGCGACCGTGCCTATAACCGCGGACGGATTATCTGCGAGAAGCTGCGCGGCATTATTCCGCGGCAAATGTTCGAGGTGCCGATTCAGGCTTCAGTCGGAACGAAGGTTGTTGCGCGTGAGACCGTTAAGGCGATGCGCAAGAACGTACTTGCCAAATGCTACGGCGGTGACATCTCACGTAAGCGGAAGCTGCTGGAGAAGCAGAAGGAAGGTAAGAAACGCATGAAGCAGGTCGGCAGCGTTGAGGTGCCACAGGAAGCGTTCATGGCGGTTCTGAAGATCGACGAGTAAATCAAGTCTGATTAGCAATGCGCTGCACTGTATCTGCTGTGAGTAACGGATCTGCAAGGGAAGCCTTAAGGCTTCCCTTTTCTGACTTTTTGGATCAATGACTGCGCCGCTGCTCCGGCGCAATATAAGATAAAGGAGACTGCTATGACAACTCAATTAAGTGGCCGTCCCCCTGAGGCCGTATATATTCATATCCCGTTTTGTACGAATAAGTGCTTTTATTGTGACTTTAATTCCTATGTACTGAAGGATCAGCCAGTGATGGATTATCTGCACGCGCTTGACCGGGAGATGGAACTGACTGTGAAAGATACCCCTCCGGGTGTGATTAAGACAATCTTTGTCGGCGGCGGAACACCAACCGTGCTGAAGCCGGATGAAATGGCTTTTTTCCTGAGCTCGGTGCGCAAGCATTTCCCGCAGTGGGATGACAATATCGAATTCTCGATGGAGGCCAATCCCGGCACCACAGATATAGATAAACTAACTGTAATGAAGGAAGGCGGCGTTAACCGGGTAAGCTTTGGCGTGCAGGCTTTCCAGAATGAGCTGCTAAGCGGCATCGGACGGATCCATAATGTGGACGACGTTTACCGCAGTCTGGAGAATGCCCGTAGTGTTGGGCTGCATAACCTGTCGGTCGATCTCATGTTCGGGCTGCCTAACCAGACCGTAGATATGCTGAGAGAAAGCATCCGCAAGGCGCTGGAGCTGGACCTGCCGCATTATTCGATCTACAGCCTGAAGGTGGAGGAGAATACGCTTTTCCACACGCTGTTTAACAAGAATAAGCTTCCGCTGCCGAGTGAAGAGGATGAGCTCGAGATGTACCTGCTGCTGATGTCAACGATGGAGGCAGCCGGCTATACCCAGTACGAAATCAGCAATTTTGCCAAACCGGGCATGGAGAGCCGCCACAATATTACGTACTGGCGCAATGAAGATTATTACGGCCTTGGCGCTGGGGCGCACGGATACGTCAAACGCCAGCGGCATATGAATATTAAAGGCGTCAACCCGTATGTTGAAGCTTCACGCAGCGGCCTGCCGCGTCTGGACTCTTTCGAGATCTCCGAACAGGAGGCCATGGAGGATTTCATGATGGTTGGTCTGCGGATGCGAGAAGGGGTATCGGATAATGCATTCCAGGCACAGTTCGGTAAAAAGATTGAGGAGATTTTTGGGGCTTCGCTGCATAAGATGCTGCATGCCGGGCTGCTGGAGCAGGACGGTGGCACCTACCGGCTGAGCAAGCAAGGAATCCTGTTTGGCAATGATGTATTCGGCGAATTTGTCGGCGCTTTGACAGAGGTTTAATTTTAAAATATCTCTTGAATTGTAATTCACTCTGTTGTATATTTATTCATATTAACAACGAGGGGTGAGTCAAAGTGCTTGTCAAAACGGAATTGATCCGAAAGTCGGCTCCTACGGGAGATCACAAGGTGATATGCAGAAATGCTACGGTGGAGGATGTTGAACCGCTGTATTTAATGATAGAGGAGTACGCCCAGCGCGGTATCATGCTGCCCCGTTCCAGGCAAGCACTGACCCGCCAGATTGATCAGTTTGTCATCGCCGAAATCGGCGGCAGGTTTGTGGGCTGCGGATCGCTGTTCAGACTGGGCAATGATCTCGTTGAAGTCCGTTCCATCGGTTTGCGTGATGAAGGCAAGGGCAAGGGTGTAGGCACCATGATTCTGGAGAAGCTGACGGAAGAAGCAAGACGCCAGGGCATTCCGAAGATTATGGCACTGACCTATGCGGTTGATTTTTTTCTCAAAAACGGGTTCACCGTAGTGGAGAAGGAAATCTTCCCGGAGAAGGTCTGGACTGATTGCGTGAACTGTAAGAAGCAGCATGCCTGCGATGAAATCGCCGTGCTGAAGAGACTGGATTAACCGGAGCGGATTGGCTTCGTTATCTATAATAAAAGAAACCACTATTCGTCCGGGGCGCGGTTCCGGGAGATTAGTGGTTTTTTAATCCGTAACTTACTTAGTATAGATCAGCTTGCGCTGCTGCTCTACAAGGGCTGCAAGTTCCGGCGTAGCGTACGCAGGAGGGTTGAAGGAGGGGGAAAGTGTGTTATAAACGATTGTCATCGTGGACCCGTCCTTCATTTCGATTTCAAGCCAGTAGTTGGCTCCGACCCAGCCTTTGGTTTGTTTGTATAGTTCTTGGAACGGAATGTACTTCAGCTTGGGGAACTCCCTAATAAATATCTCTGCAGCCTCCGGCGTGAAATCCATCAGGTGAGTGGTTCCGTCCATCCCGCTGATGAAGCGGACCGCTTTAATTTTGCCGGCAACATCTAACAGATCATTAAGCGTCTTAGCATTAGGATTGCTGTGGGCTTCATACAGCCTGTCCCCCGCCCATAGTCTGGCGGATGCCTTATACCCAGTCACTTCATACAGCTTCGTGCCGACATCAAGGAGAGTAGCGTCTCCATCCTGCATGACCGTACGCGGGCATGTATGGTCTGCCTTAGTGTAAGTGATCTCGCCTACGGTTTTACCCTTCTTAAGGCCAGTGAGCGGAGTATCCCAATTTTCATCATAAATAACACCGTTCCACTGCAGGACAGAGGCATACTCCACTTCACCGAAGAAACATTTATTCTGGACGGCAGGACCCCGCAGAACAATCCAAATACCGCTAACCAAGAGCAGCACAGCTGCAAGTACCGCAAACACGGAATATCGTTTTAGATTCATGAAGCCAATCCGCCTCCCTTAATGATCAGACGAATGACAGGGGAAGAGGTTGCGGTATCCCTGCGAAATAATAACTTTATCTTGAAAAATCTGTATTCTGCTGTATCTTGAAAATAGGACGTTCGTTCAATTTTGATCGGGGATGGCTGTACAATGAACAAAAGGCATTATGATAGTGAAGAGACAAGGTCGGTCATCGCAGAGAAGGCGGCTAGGCTTTTTTCGCAGAAGGGATTTGCCGGTACTTCTATCGCCGATATTTCCAGGGAATCCGGGTTCAGTAAAGGACATATTTATTATCACTTTGAGAATAAAGAAAAGCTCTTAGTGTACCTGGCACTGGAAACGATGTCCTCCTGGAAAGAGCGCTGGGAGGCGATCTCGGCAGGTTACGGGACGGCTACTCAGAAGCTTTATGCGATGGCTCATTTTGTGCAGAATAACTGTAAAACACCGCTGCTGCAGGCAGGGCAGGAAGTGGCCAGCAATCCTGCAACCTCGCCGGAAACGGTAGCTCAGCTGATAGGGCTGGCGGCAACTCCCATGGAGGCTTATTATGAAATTTTTAAACTGGGTGTGGAGACCGGGGAATTCAGGCTTGAAGAACCGGAGCTGCAGACTACTGGCTTCTTGTTCGGCACTCTGATGGGGGGACTATGCCAGCATCTGTTTACGATGGAAGCGGAGCCGCTGGAGGCACTGTTTCGGCAAAGTGTAAAGATTTTTGTGGAGGGTATCCGCGGCAAGGGATGAGCATGGGGCTAATCCTTTGCTTACTCCAATTAGAACGATCGTACTATTTTGTTCCAATTTGTTTCACGATGAACTACATACTCAGCTTAGGGGGAGATGGCAATGCAGTGCTGCGCAGGTGGAGGAACTGGTATACGGGGTATATGGGGAGTAATTCATGGTGTACAGGCGGCGTATCCATTGATGAAGGAGCAAGGCTTCGGGAAGATAGCAAACACAGCCTCTGCTGCAGGCCTGGGGCCAGCACCGACGACTGCGGCCTACTCAGCGACCAAGCATGCGGTGGTAGGGTTGACGACTTCTCTTCATTATGAAGCAGAAGCCTACGGGGTCAACGTGAGCTGCCTGTGCCCAGCTTTTGTGGATACTCCGATATTTGATTCCGGAGAGGCGATTGAGATGGATAAGAGTAAGGTGATCGCCCAGGTGAGAAAACAAAAGCTGATGGCGCCCGAACATTTTGCGGCACTTGCCATTAGGGGGCTGGATAAAAATGAGGTGCTGGTCAATCCGATGCCGTTGCGCAGGACGATGGATATAACGTTTACGCTGTTTCCCGCTTTGCACCGTAAAGTCATGCAGTTTGTCTGCAAGACGGCAAGGGAAGCCAGGCTAGACCCGAGATAGTCGGGAAAAGACGCAATGATAACGCACTCAAGATACCGAACTGACTTGACAATGCCAAGGTCAGTTTGGTATTTTTGTATTAGTGGTTAGCACTCATCTCGACAGAGTGCTAACGAATCGGAGCCACAGCCGATGGGAGGGAATTACATGTTAACTGAACGCCAGAGAATGATACTTAACGCTATCGTAGATGATTATATTTCTTCCGCTGAGCCGGTAGGCTCGCGCAGCATTTCCAAACGGGGCGATGTGGGCTACAGTCCGGCAACGATCCGTAACGAAATGGCCGATCTGGAGGAGTTAGGCTATCTGGAGCAGCCTCATACATCGGCGGGAAGAATTCCGTCCCATAAAGGCTACCGCTATTATGTGGATCATCTGGTACCGTGGAATTCCGCCGAGTCGGCAGAGATGGGCACGATCCGCGCTTTTTTCGCCGAGAAGCTGAACGCTACAGAGCAGGTTATCCAGCATGCGGCAATGATTCTTTCCAATATGACGAATTACACTTCCATCCTACTCGGACCGGAGGTTTTTCATACTTCATTGCGCCATTTTCAGCTGCTTCCGCTCGACGGCAATAATGCCGTAGCGATTATTGTTACCAGCACCGGGCAGGTAGAGAACCGTACGGTTCAGATTCCGCCGGAGATTTCCCTTTCCGAAATGGAAAAGGTGGTTAATCTGCTTAACAGCAAGCTGGTGAATGTGCCGCTCTACAAGCTGAAGAGCCAGCTCTATTCCGAGTTGGGCGAGGAAATGCAGCGTCACATCTCCCACTATGAAGAATTAATGCAGGTGCTGGACAAGGCGCTGGAAAGCGATCATGATCAGCGCATCTATCTTAGCGGAGCGACCAATATGCTGACCCAGCCGGAGTTCAAGGACGTCGACAAGGTCAAAACCATTCTCGATCTGCTGGAAGAAACGCCGACCCTGCTTAAAATGCTGGCCCCCGCATCCGGCGGAACCGGTATACAGGTGCGCATCGGAACGGAGAATAAGCATGAGGCCTTTGCCAACTGCAGCCTGATTACAGCCACATATTCACTGGACGGCAAGGCGCTGGGCAGTATTGGCATCCTGGGACCGACCCGAATGGAATACGCGCGCGTGATGGGCATACTGGGGATTATCTCCCGGGATTTGACAGCGATGCTGGCGCACTGGTATAAGTGAACAGAGCGTAATTGATTTTCGTGAATGATTTGAAGGAGGTGAAGACAACTTGAAAGAGGAACAGGTTCAAGATTCGAATGAAATTAAAGATGAGGCTATAAATGAAACCCAGGCAGAGGGTGAGGCAGAAGCCGTTCAGGAGAACGAAGCAGCCTTCGAGGAGGCTTCGGGGAGCGGTGAAGCCGCTAAACGCCTCCAGGAGCTGGCAGAGGAAGCTCAGGGCCGCGCGCTGCGCGTACAGGCTGATTTCGACAACTTCCGCCGCCGTACCCAGAAGGAGAAGGAAGAACTTGCGCAATACGCCACCTCCAAGCTCGTAGCTGAGCTGCTTTCGGTACTGGACAATTTTGAGCGTGCGCTGGCAACTGCTCCGGGCAACGCAGAATCCGAAGCCTTCACCAAAGGCATCAATATGATTTTCCGCCAGCTGGAAGGGGTATTGAAGTCGGAGGGACTTACAGCAATGGAAACGGTAGGACAGCCTTTTAACCCTGAATATCATCAGGCGATTATGCAGGTGGAGAGCGAGGAGTACGAAGAGGGTATCGTGACGGAAGAGGTCCAGAAGGGCTATCTCCTAAAGGATAAGGTTCTTCGTCCGGCCATGGTCAAAGTCAGCATGTAGTCTGTCTATATACCTAAGGCATTACCATGCCTGCTATGATACGGCGCTGCCGGATGTTCCGGCCGTACGGTCATGTGCGGGTGCCTTTTAAGCATTTTGTGTTCATTATGCAACTATTGATCATTCCGCAGGAGCCTAAGCTCCATAATATTTTTGAGGAGGCACATTACAGTGAGTAAAGTTATCGGGATTGACCTTGGAACCACCAACTCTTGCGTTGCCGTTATGGAAGGCGGGGAAGCCGTCGTTATTCCAAATCCGGAAGGCGCGCGCACAACCCCATCGGTTGTAGGCTTTAAGAAGGACGGCGAGCGTATCGTCGGCGAAACAGCGAAACGTCAGGCTATTACGAACCCTGACCGCACTATCGCTTCCATCAAACGCCACATGGGCACGAACCACAAAGAGAGCATTGACGGTAAAGATTACTCGGCACAAGAGATCTCGGCCATGATTCTGCAAAAGCTGAAATCCGATGCCGAAGCATACCTGGGACAGCCTGTTACCCAAGCCGTTATTACGGTTCCTGCATATTTTAATGACAGCCAGCGTCAAGCTACCAAGGATGCCGGTAAAATCGCGGGCCTTGAAGTTCTGCGTATCGTAAACGAGCCAACCGCAGCAGCGCTTGCCTATGGTCTGGAGAAGTCCGAAGATCAAACGATCCTCGTCTATGACCTGGGCGGCGGTACATTCGACGTATCGATTCTTGAACTGGGCGACGGCTTCTTCGAAGTAAAAGCTACCAGCGGTGACAACCGTCTTGGCGGTGACGACTTTGACCAGGTAGTTATGGATTTCCTCGTAGCTGAATTCAAGAAAGAGCAAGGCATTGACCTGAGCAAGGACAAAGCAGCTGTACAGCGTCTGAAGGATGCAGCGGAAAAAGCGAAAAAAGAGCTGTCCGGCGTACTGACAACTACGGTATCGCTTCCGTTCATCACTGTGGTTGACGGCGTGCCTCAGCACCTTGAAATCAACCTGACCCGCGCGAAATTCGATGAGCTGACTGCAGGCCTCGTAGAGCGTACACTCGGACCTACACGTCAAGCCCTGAGTGATGCTGGCATGACTCCAGCTGACCTTAACCGGATCGTACTGGTAGGCGGATCTACACGTATCCCTGCCGTACAGGATGCCATCAAGAAGCTTACTGGCAAAGAACCGCATAAAGGCGTTAACCCGGATGAAGTGGTAGCCCTGGGTGCTGCTGTTCAAGCGGGCGTTTTGACTGGTGATGTAAAAGACGTGGTACTGCTTGACGTAACTCCGCTGTCCCTTGGTATCGAAACTGCAGGCGGCGTGTTCACGAAGATGATCGAGCGTAACACTACAATTCCTACAAGCAAATCGCAGGTCTTCTCGACCTTTGCCGACAACCAGCCGAGCGTGGAAATTCACGTGCTGCAGGGTGAACGCCAAATGGCGAACGGCAACAAAACGCTGGGCCGCTTCATGCTGAACGAGATTCCGCCGGCACCTCGCGGTGTACCGCAAATCGAGGTTACTTTTGACATCGATGCCAACGGTATCGTAAATGTATCCGCAACAGACAAAGGCACGAACAAGAGCCAGAAGATCACGATCACCTCTTCCAGCGGCTTGAGCGATGCCGAAGTTGAACAAATGATGAAGGATGCCGAGCTGCACGCTGAGGAAGACCGCAAGCGTAAAGAACTGGTTGAAGCGAAAAACAATGCTGACCAGCTCGTGTATTCTACAGATAAAGTAATCAAAGACCTCGGCGACAAAGTGGATGCTTCCGAAATCGAGAAAGCTAACGCTGCTAAGGACAAAGTAAAAGCGGCACTGGAAACTGACAACCTGGAAGAAATCAACGCAGCTACAGAAGCGCTGACTGAGATTGTACAGCAGTTGTCCGTGAAGCTGTATGAACAGGCTGCTCAGGCTGAACAAGGCACTGAAGGTGCTCCTGAAGGCGCTAAGAAGGACAATGTTGTTGATGCAGACTATGAGGTTGTTGACGACGAGAAGAATCAAGGGTAACCTTAAACGATAAACACAATTGTGGAAGAGAGGGAAGGTCAAACCGGGGCATCCCGTGTTTGACTTTCCCTTTAAATTGTCATGATTAATTAGTATGGATGTACGGAGGTGAAAGCAGTGGCAGAGAAACGCGATTATTATGAGGTTCTGGGCCTCGGAAGAGATGCATCAGACGATGAAGTGAAGAAAGCCTACCGCAAGCTGGCGCGCCAGTATCATCCGGACGTCAACAAAGCCAGCGACGCCGAAGCCAAGTTCAAGGAAGTGAAGGAAGCTTACGACGTGCTGAGTGACGGCCAAGCGCGGGCCCGTTATGACCAGTATGGCCATATCGATCCTAATCAGGGTATGGGCGGCGGCTTTGGCGGCGGCGGAGATTTCGGCGGACTCGGTGATATCTTCGACATGTTCTTCGGCGGCGGCGGTGGACGCCGTGATCCGAACGCTCCGCAGCGCGGCGGCGATTTGCAGTACACGATGACCATTGAATTCAAGGAAGCGGTATTCGGCAAAGAGACCGACATTACCATTCCCCGGACGGAAGCCTGCGATACCTGCTTCGGCTCCGGCGCTAAACCGGGCACCAAACCGGAGACTTGTTCCGTCTGCCATGGCAGCGGCCAGCAGGAATTCGTGCAGAATACTCCGCTTGGACAAATGCGCAACCGCCGTCCCTGCTCCCATTGCAGCGGCACAGGCAAGATCATCAAGGAAAAATGTACGACCTGCGCAGGACAGGGCAAGGTTAAGAAGCAGCGTAAGATTCACGTGCGCATTCCTGCCGGTGTCGATGACGGCGCACAGCTGCGCATGACCGGCGAAGGTGAAGGCGGCACACGCGGCGGCCCGGCCGGAGATCTGTATATCGTAATTCGTGTGAAGAGCCATGATTTCTTCGTGCGCGAGAACGACGATATTATGTGCGAGGTTCCGCTGACATTCGCCCAGGCAGCGCTTGGTGATGAAATCGAAATCCCTACTTTAACTGAAAAAGTGAAGCTCAAGATTCCGGCCGGAACACAGACCGGCACCTTCTTCCGCCTCAAAGGCAAAGGTGTTCCGCACTTGCGCGGCAACGGAACAGGTGATCAGCATGTGCGGGTCATTGTAGTGACCCCAAGCAAGCTTAGCGATGAGCAAAAGGACCTGCTGCGCCAGTTCGCTTCCTACAACGGAGAGAACACACATGAGCAGGAGCAATCTTTCTTTGACCGTGTGAAGCGTGCCTTCCGTGGTGATTGAGGATCTCTTTCATCCAGCATCTTCAGTGAATTCATAAGAGGACAGATCAACCCCCAATTTCGTATCACTAAACGGAATTGGGGTTTTTTGTGCTGTATGCGGCAGGCCCAAAAAAGGACCGTGCATGGCTGTTAAGCCATGCACGGTCCTGAGACAAGCATCACTGCCACTTCCGGCCTCAGGGGAGACCGGGAGCTGGCAGGGACTTCTAACTATTCGATCAGACCAATCTTGCTCAACAGTTCGTACAGCGCGGCAGCAGCCGTTTCACGGGTTGCCGGAGCGGCTGGGTTAAAGCTGGTTCCCTGGTCGCTGCTGATAATGCCGGCTGCAGACAGGGACTGCAGGCTGTCCTTCGCATAAGCAGCTACTTTAGCGCTGTCTGTATAGGTTGTGAAGGAAGGGTTCGCACTCTTCAGTTCGGTTCCGGTCAATTTAAGCGCTCTGTCCAGAATGACAACCAGCTCTTGGCGGGTTACCTTCTGGGTTGGAGCAAATTTACCGTTGCCAATACCCAGGATCAGGCCGGCTTTGGAAGCAGCAGCTACGTCCGCAGCGTACCAGTCTGTTGCTTTCACATCAGAGAAGGTAACGTTGGCATCTGTACGCAGCCCGAGTGCGCGGGTCAAGAGCGCTGTGAACTCAGCACGGGTCAGGCTATTCTTCGGCGAGAAAGTCGCCTCCGATGTACCCTGGATAATCAGCTTGTTAGCCAGCACCTGGATGGCTTCAGCCGATTTCGAAGAAGCGATATCCGTAAAGGCTGCTGCTGGTTTACTTACTGCAGCATAAGTCGAGAAGCCTGGGCGGCTTACAGTAACAAGAGTTGTTCCGTCTGACTGAGACTTGAACACGGAAGCAACCGGAGTTACTACTCCCTTCTCTTCGAAGAGCACGCCGGCAGTTTTCGGCTGAATCGTGCCTGGCACTGTAAAGGATCTCTTAATAAATACATTGCTTGGTGTGTTCAAATAAGTGCTGCTTGTAGCGGTGGTCCAAGAAGCTTCAAAAGAAACCGGAGTTCCGATTACCGTAGAGCCAGGTACGCCGGCAGTTAATTTGCTTGCAGCTTCAGGTGCCTGCTTGATATCCAGCTTAAGGCTTTCACCTGCAGGAGCAGATTTCAGCAAGGATACCGGCAGGGAAACTGCAGATCCGCCAACACTAACTACAACGGAACTGTCGGCGTGGATGCCGGCCAGCAGTTTCACTTGGTCCGCAGTCAGGCTCAGTACAGCTGCCTTGTCAGTGATTGCGGCCACGGAGATCACGACAGCGGTCTTGGAAGCTGCGGCTTTATCCAGAGCAGTCTTCAGATCATTGTCGGTCACAGTTACTGTGGTAACACCATCTTTGGATGCTGTCGAAGGAGTCAAGGATACTTGCGCAGCTCCTTCTTCAACTAGCGCAGCTGCAGCAGCAGGCACAGTTGGTGTGGTTGGTGTGACTGCACCACCGCCACCGTTTCCTCCGTCTGTTCCAGTGCCCGGATTAGGAGCAGTAATGAATTTGAAGGACGTATAGGCAGTATAGATTTCTAAATCTTCATCGTATTGATCAATCTTGACCGGAGGTTTGGTGTTATCTTCTGCATTGATTCCTATAACTTGAAGCTTGTAAACCCCATCTGTCAAGCTTGCTACAGCTGGTTTACCGTTCGTATCGAGAATTGGATCTCCATTGCTGTCATACGGGTGATAAGTAGCTCCGATAACAGTGCTGTATTCGCCCGGAGTGAAATAAGCATCAGGCTCTGAAGTAGCATAGTATTTGAAATAGCCCTTGGTTTTATCATCCAGGCCAACCAGATCCACTTCATAATAATTGATGTCATTAGCCTTCAGGCTATAACTAAGGATGCCTGGATCATCCTTCGTAACGATTGGTTTATTCATGACTGCTTCTTGTATACCGGTACCCCAGTCAGGCTGTTGCTGAGTATTATCAATATTAATAGCAAACGGCAGATGCAGTGTCGGCTGTCCATCGGCTGTCAATACAACATTGCCTTGCAGCATTTCCGGTTCGGCATCAGAGGAAACATGAACCTTCAAATTAAAGGTGGATGCAGTGTATGGAGAAGCTGTCACTGTTGATTTGTCTAAGGTAGCAGTTACATTATCCGGATCATCATAGTTCCAGACGATGGAGGCGGAATACGTGTGGCTGCTGTTACTAACATTTTTCAGCTGCAGAGCTTTGGTCGCAGATGAACCTGGCAGCAGTGTTCCAAAGCTTGTAGAAGGATTGTAATTAATGATATTTTGCGGTGTGAAACTCTTGTCCAGAATCGTAATTGGTTCAAGTGCTTCTAGCAGCGCAGGTGTTTTAATGGCATTTTCAACATTTGCGCGTCCCGGCCCTTGAACATACAGATTTACAGGATCACCACTAGAAAAGAGGGTGTCTGCTGTATTAGCCAGCGCAGCCCGAATATCGAACGGTGAATAGTCCGGATGTGCCTGTTTGATCAGGAGAGACAGGCCTGCAACATGCGGAGTTGCCATACTGGTACCGCTGATCCGGTTATAGGCTTGGGTGTAATCTCCGCCATATGCCGGCCAAGTAGACAGTACGCCACTACCTGGAGCTACGATATCAGGTTTGATAGACAGGTTGCCGTCTACATTCGGACCCCATGAGGAGAAGGAAGTTACTTCATCTCCGGCAGACATTGTAGGATTATAATTGGTTCCAAAGGTGAATAATACAGGTTTACCCTCATTTTCCAATATCGTCCGCGCAAGTTGACGCCCGGTTGTACCTTGGATATCAAACGTTGGAATGTTGTCATATCCATCCCCAAGATTGCTACCAATGAATCCGTCGCGTTTATCGATGCTTTCATCCAGAATAGCTTCATGTTTGGAGTTGGCATTACCGTTGAAGATGACAATTGCTTTGGCACCGCGTGCCTTGGCGTTAGCGATTTTATCAACGAAGGCCAGCTCTCCGCGGGATACCAGCACGATGGAGCCGCTGATATCATCCTTTGGATAATCTTCCTCTGCACCCAGATCAGCGTATACTACCGGAACTGGATCGGTACCGATTATTTTGGCAAAATCGGTGTTCCCAAGTTCGTAAGCCATCACGTGGAAATCCTGATAAGTGGCATAAGTAGCTGAAGTTACCGCACCTACAATTTCCGTCTCGAAGCGGCCGGAGAAGGATTTCACGGGACTATTCACAGCACCTACTGAGATTGCCAGCTGGGAAACTGCTGGAGAACCAAGGGTGAAGTATCCAGGTCCGTTGTTACCGTTGGCGATAACCGCAACAACGCCAGAGAGTACAGCATTGTTGATGGCAATGGTGTCCGGAGAATTTACATCTTTCTCTGCGTCGGAACCAAGCGACAGGTTGATGACATTCATGCCGTCTTTGACTGCATGTTCAATACCGTCAATGACCTGAGCGGATGAACCTGAAGATGTACTTGGATCATCGAGATTCCGTCCCAGTACCTTATAGGCATAGAGTTCAGCGCCATAAGCGACACCTTTCTGGGCGACTTCGCCTTTGGCGGCGTATTGTCCGATGATAGTACCGGCTACGTGTGTGCCGTGATACGTTCCTTCATAACCTGTGCCGTAAGGATCTTCATCTGCCGCCAACGGCGCTTCTTCATCGGGATCATTATCCTGATAGAAGGAGTCATAACCGCCTTTATAAGCCGCTGCGATATCGGGATGATGATAATCTACACCGGTATCGATTACGCCGACTTTCAGACCAGCCCCCGTAATCCCTTGATCCCAAGCCCAATTGGCATGGATTTGTTCCAGTGGAGCGTTGTCATTCTTATAAGTGACCTCTGTCACTGTCTCATCCGGCAGCGCATACCAGGTGCTGTTCGGATAAATGGAGGTAACGCCGGAGATCTTCGCCAGCTGCGGAATTTCATTCGCTGGAACGGAAACTTCAAAACCGTTAAGCACCGTATCATACTGGTAGTTTACGGTCAGATCGATTCCGAGGTCATCCGCTTTGTCCAGTACTTCTGTCTGCTGGCTTTTGACCGCAGCTTCCGTAGCTGTCTTGGAAAGGGCAGAAATTCCCTGCTTCGCTGCATATTTACCTACTGCTGCAGGCTGGCCGCTCAATTGCACGATAACGCGGACATTGTTTGAGGATTTGGTGTTGATCTGTGGTGAGATAAACGTCTGATTCGAGGTCTGAGTCAAAGAAGTTAATGTTTTACTCGATGATGGCGTCTGCAAGCTGCTGGCGGCAAATGCCGCTCCCGGAATCATGCCTGCTGTCACTCCCAGTGACAAGGCTACGATAGACAGCTTACGTGGTAGTTTAGTCCACTCCAAATGTAATCCCCTCCAGATGTGTGTTATTCTGATTCCAATTTTTCCCGCTATAGACAGTGAGGCGATTCTCCTTTCTATTAATCTTTTATTTCCATCTAGATTAGTAGGAAAAATATTAAGAAGATTTTACCATTGGTAAAATGTAAAATCTACATAAAAATTATTAGATTTCTAAAGTGCTGGTTCTTTTATGATGTGAAATCTGACATGAACACTGCTTATTCTTGATAAAAAACTAGATACAAAGAACTAAATCGGAACTTCATCTCTGTTTATTAGACATTAAGTGAGATTTTATGACATGGATAACATTTGGATATTTCAATTTTTGCGGGTCTAAAGTAGTGCTATCTTTCTCACTATGTTCAATTTAGGCACGAATTGACGGAGCCTGGTAATAATCCCGAGTCTGGGAATAGGAGAAGGGAAGTTTTGAATATGCAGAAGTTGATACAAGGAGCTTTAAAAATTAGAGCATATGCATAATCCAGAATGCTTCAATACAAAATAACACTGTGAATTGCGTTGTGCATTCCAGGCAGAAAGCAGGGATTCCCTTGTCCGAAAAAAACATACTTGCTTATTTTAAAGCTCCCGAAGAAGCAGAAAGTGTCTCCCGGAAGCTTCAGGCGCTTCGTGTAATCGACATGTCCATAAACACCTTCAGTAAATACCCCGGCAATGCCCAGTACTCGGGAAATAACCCGCTGACCGGAGATATTCCCAGCCTGGCAACCATGACGTTGAACTCCACGATGGACAGCCATTCAGCAGGGATACTGGCGGCAGCAGATTCCAGCGCGAGCGGAATGAGCCACGGTGGAGACGGCGGCCCCACAGGCAGAAATATTTTGCTGACGGTAGTTGTGGATTCCGGTTCCTTTGACCAGGCTTTAAAAATCATTGAAGATGCCGGCGGAATGATTTGAAGTTTTTACATTTAGAACAACACGGAGGCTGATCCCGATATGGATAGAGAAAACTCAAAAATATTCTCCAAAACAGACAAACAAAAAATGCTCTACGAGGCCAAATTAGAGGATGTGGAGTTTTCGGCGGCGGAGGCTGATCAGGATGATCTTGAAGCGCTTGACCGTTCCCGTGAGGCCGATAAACGGCAGCTCCATGAAATTTTGAAGAAAGAATAGCTGAGCCTAAGCGTTTGAAGGTTATCTTCTGACACGCCCCACGAACTGTGGGGTTTTTTTGTGCTCTGCCGTGTATAATGAAGTGGATATGTGATGCGTGGAGGGAACTGGAATGAACACATTTATTTTATGGGGCGGACTGGCGCTGCTGGTTGCGCTGCTTACTTTTTTGAACCAGAAGCAAGTCTATTCGTCCAAAGTAAAGCGTGCTTACCGCGAGCTGCGGGAACTTGCAGAGCAGGTACGTGACGGCCGTTCTGAAGCTGCTGATCTGGAGAGCTGGGAGACCTCTCTTGCGGAAATGGAGAAGCATCCGAATGAGTTCAACAAGCTGGATTATGAAATCGGCCTGCGCCGGGGATTTGTGATGTACCTGGAGCGGCATTATCCGCAGGATGTAAGGCTTCCTGATCTGCAGGAGGCGGCAGCACATCAGAAGGATTCAGTATGGGGGATTAAATTCGGGGATTATGGCCCTAAGAAGTGAAAATAAGATTTGGGGTGTAAGGACCAGACCAGAGAGAAATGAGCCGCAAAGCACCCGGCATCCATCTTCACGGGGACGCCTGGTGTTTTTTTTCTTTTTTCATACAGTGCTGACGAAAATGTTTATAGCTATATTTTGGGGAAAGTTATTTTGTATGTAATCCAAAGCTGCAGTTTTACCGTTATTATAGCATACAAACAAATATAGCGGCTTGATGATATCGGATTTGTCACAGATCACAAATTAAGTTAGACAGGGAGAAATTAATATGGAGAACGGTTCAGCCCAAACAGTCACAGATGCGCTGGTTGTCAGAGCTTTAGAGAAAAATCTTGCCCTGATCCGCTTTGATCTGGACCGCAGGGTGGCATATGTTAATGAAGTGTTCGCGGGATCAATGAAATACAAGCCAGAGGATATGTATGGAATGAGCCACCGGGAGCTGTGTTTTCCTGAATTTGCGGATAGTCCCGACTATGAAGTGTTCTGGGATAGTCTGCTATCCGGGACGAGCTTTCAGGACAAAATTGAACGAATGGATGCAGAGGGGAACATGGTCTGGCTCGAAGCGACTTATATGCCGATTTTTGATGACGCGAATCAGCAGGTTATCGGTGTAACTAAGGTTGCAACGAATATCACACATAGGCAGATTAACATGAATAATGTGGTGGAAAAGATGCAGCAGATGGCGGACAGTCTGAACCATCGCGCGGAAAAAGGCATTGAACGAAGCCGGGAGCTGCTCCAGAGCATCGACAAAATCGCCGGAGTGTCAGATGAAAATTCGGTTACGCTGGTGAATCTGCAGAATAAAGCGGGAGATATTCAGGGGGTGGTACAGACCATCCGTGATATTGCATCACAGACGCATCTGCTGGCACTTAACGCAGCGATCGAAGCGGCGCATGCCGGAGAGTTCGGCCGCGGTTTTGATGTGGTGGCTAAAGAGGTCAGAAAGCTGTCGGGTCTGGTACAGCATTCCATTGCCGAGGTTCGGGACAGTGTCAATGCAATCACAGAAGAAATCAGCAGAATGTCAACCGGCCTGGATCAGGTACAGAGCAATGTAGAAGAAGGCCAGCGGCAGATAGACACGGCTCTGAAGGAGTTCACCGGAATTGCAGTTTCCGCCCAGGAGCTGGATACCCAAGCACGGGAAGTACTTAATATTATCTAATCTGAACCGACAGTGTGGAGCCCTAAAAGTAGGGAGGCCATGCTGTTTTTTTGATGCGGATTTCAGTGGAAAAAATGATTGGATTTTTGCCGGATCCGTCCGATATAATAATAGCTTATGTGATATATGAGTTTTCGCCAGCCTTGTGGAAGGTACGAAGGGAGAAGCGCATGGAGCATATACATGGCAGTCATGATAAGCTGCTCGTGTTTTTTTCATATTTGATTGCGGTTGCAGCCTCCTATACCGTTCTGGAGCTAGCAGGCATTGTGGGCATGTCTAAGGGCAAACCCCGCGGATTATGGCTCGGGTACGGTGCGGTAATGATGGGGATGGGCATTTGGTCGACCCATTTTGTCGGGATGCTGGCCTTGAAACTGACTGTTCCGGTGGCCTACAACCTTATGGCTGTCTTGCTGTCCGTTACGGTTGCGATTATTGCATCATTCGTAGCTCTGTTGGTTATCAGCTTGTTCAAGCGGGGAATGCTTCCGCTCTTTGGGAGCGGAATCCTGCTGGCCGGCGGCATTTTCGGGATGCATTATATTGGAATGTCGGCGATGCAGATAGGTGTTACTTATAAGACTGGTTATGTGTTCCTGTCTTTTGTGATTGCTCTGGCTGTATCCGTTGCCGCCCTGGGCCTGTCATCTAATCTGATGGTGAACGGGGAAGCCGGAGGACCCAGGAAAAAGTTCATAAGCGGTCTAATTATGGGTACCGCCATTGTGGGAATGCACTATACCGGAATGCTGGCGGCAGCCTTTGAACCTGCCAGTCATTCCGGGCTGCATACCGGTGTGGTGCTGGATCAAAAGTGGCTCGCTTATGTGATTACAGTCGGAACGCTGCTCACTCTGGGATTGTCGATCCTCGGTATCTTTATCTCCCGGCGGTTCTCCAGTAAAGCTACTGAGCTGCTGGTCAATGAAAAATGGTATAAATCACTCTACGAAAATAATCAGGATGCCATCATCTCTGTAGACCTGAAGCTGCGGATCATCGGTTCTAATCCTGCAGCAACAAGAATCACCGGGATCAGCGAACTGGAATTGAAGGAACAGCCTCTGATTTCGGTTCTTTCGATTGTTGCGGAAAAAGATCAGGAGCCGGTCCGGGAACTGTTCGTCAAATCCCTGGCCGGAGAACAGGCTAGCCTTGAGACTAGCATTACCCATCAGAGCGGGCGGACGGTTGCTATCGGTATGAGTGTTGCTCCGGTTGTAGTCGACGGGCAGGTGGCAGGAATCTATGTCATCGCCCGGGATGTGACAGAAGAGAAACGGGCGAAGGAGCAGAATCAATATCTTGCTTTCCATGATGAGCTGACGGGTTTACCGAACAGACGGATGATTAATCAGCTGCTGGCACAGACCATTGAAGTGCATCGGGGAAGTCAGGAGCCGTTTGCGGTGCTCGTCATGGATTTTGACCGGTTCAAAATCATCAATGATTCACTCGGGCATCTGTACGGTGATCTGTTCCTGCAGGAAATGAGCAGCCGGATTCACCGCAGTGTGGTCAATGAGCAGCTGACACTGGGCCGGATGGGAGGAGATGAATTCGCTCTGCTCTGCCGGTTCTCCAGAGAGAACATGAATTTTACAGCTATTGCGGAGCGGATGATCGCAGCGATTGAACAACCGCTTAATCTAAAGGAGCGGGAATTATATGTAACCGTAAGTATCGGAATCGCCTTCTTTCCGCTTCATGGTCAGGATGCGGGCGAGCTGCTCAAAAATGCAGATACTGCCATGTATGAGGTGAAGAAGAACGGCAGAAACGGCTATCAGTTCTTCTCGGACGATTTGAATGGACAATTACTGGAGCAGCTGGAACTGGAAGCGGATTTGCGCAAAGCGCTGGAACGCAATGAGTTCACGGTGTTCTATCAGCCGCAGATCCGAGCAGATAATAATGAGATTATAGGGGTGGAGGCGCTCGTACGCTGGCAGCATCCTGTCAAAGGATTGCTGCCTCCCGGAGTATTCATAGCTGCGGCGGAAGAGAGCGGGCAGATTGTGGAACTCGGAAACTTCGTGCTCCGTGAAGCGTGCCGGCAAATGCGCCAGTGGCATGATGAAGGAGGTCCGCTCATTCCAGTGGCGGTCAATCTCTCCTCCCAGCAGTTCCTGCAGTACAGTCTGCTT
>CAKMKL010000309.1 GCA_927443375.1 uncultured Paenibacillus sp.
TTTGGTAAAGGTCTTTTTTATATATATTTTGGTCAAAATAAGGTATGGTAGGTATTTTTTGATGATATTTACATCCAAATGAGGAGGAAACAGCAATGGATTGGGGATTATTATTGGAATATGGATGGGTATTGCTCGTTCTCGTAGCACTGGAAGGGCTGCTCGCCGCAGACAACGCACTCGTACTGGCAATTATGGTAAAACATCTTCCTGATGAGGAGCGCAAAAAAGCACTGTTTTATGGATTGGCTGGGGCGTTTGTTTTCAGATTCGGGTCACTTTTTGTCATCTCTTATCTGGTGGACATCTGGCAGGTACAAGCCATTGGCGCAATTTATCTGCTATTTATAGCAGGGAATCACATTTTCCGGAAAGTGCTATTTAAGAAGCCTGTTACGGATGAAGCCAATGAGAGCGGTACTTCTGAAG
Organism: uncultured Paenibacillus sp.; assembly: GCA_927443375.1. GTDB lineage: Bacteria > Bacillota > Bacilli > Paenibacillales > Paenibacillaceae > Paenibacillus_AQ. The sequence goes on from CAKMKL010000309.1 coordinate 430, forward strand.
CCGTCGATAAAAAGAAGTCCAGTTTCTGGTTCACTGTTCTGAAGGTAGAAGTAGCAGACATTGCGTTTGCGGTCGATTCGATCCTGGCAGCAGTAGCCCTTGCGGTTGCGCTTCCGGCCAGCGGTATCCGCAACATCGGCGGACTAGACGGCGGACAGTTCCTTGTTATTTTTGCCGGCGGCTTCATCGGTCTGGTTATTATGCGGTTCGCGGCTTCCTTCTTCGTTAAGCTGCTGCATTCCCGTCCCGGTCTTGAAGTGGCCGCATTCTTCATCGTCGGCTGGGTCGGTGTGAAGCTGGCTGTTATTACACTGGCTCACCCTTCCCTGGGTGTTCTGTCCGAGGATTTTGCCCACAGCACCTGGTGGAAAGCAACCTTCTATGTCGTGCTTGTTATCATCGCAGCCACAGGCTGGTTCATGAGCAGCCATCAAGTTGAAGAGCATGAAGGCGAGAATCCGGTTAAAGAGGTCGATCAACAACTAGGCAAATAAAAAAGTATACCGTTAAAACAATAACCCGGAAGATACACACCAGCACAGGTGTAATCTTCCGGGTTATTTGCTTACCGCTTCAATTGGCTGTCCTTGACTGGCACTCCGAAATCCGGAGTACCGTCCGCATTCCAGCGGAAGACCTGGGCCCGCGTATGGCGGTTCGGATCATACAGCGGATCGCCGGTAATCTCCTTATAGTTCCGGGCATGGTAGATAAGCACATCTTCCCCGTGCTCATTGACGGTAAAGCTGTTATGCCCCGGCCCGTATTGCCCGCTCTCTTCGGATGTGCAGAATACCGGATCCGGTGATTTTGACCAGGATGCCGCATCCAGAAGATCGCTGTCTTCATCGGCTGCCAGCAGCCCCATACAATAATTGTAATCGGTAGCGCTGGCCGAGTAACTGATAAAGATTCGCCCGTTACGCTTGATGACCGCAGCCCCTTCATTGACGCTGAAGCCGATAACCTCCCAGGGATACTGCGGGGTAGATATCATCGTCTGCTTCCCCTGCAAGGTCCACGGATTACTCATTTCAGAGATATAGAGATTAGAATTCCCAGGAATCTCCGGATCCTTCTGTGCCCAGACATAATACAATACACCCTTGTGCTGAAAGGTTGTCGCATCTAGAGCGAACGATTCCCACGCAGTTTTCACTTGGCCCTTCTCAATCCATTCGCCTTCCAGCGGGTTCACAGCATCGTTCTCCAGCACATACATGCGGTGATCGAACAGCCCTTCCTTCGTCTCCGTTGTATGCGCTGCAGCAAAGTAAATGTACCACTTGCCGGAGATGTAATGAATTTCGGGCGCCCAGATATTGGCGCTAAGCATACCGGTCTCATACTTGCGCCAGGCTACTACCGGCACCGCATCAGGCAATCCCTCAAGCGTCAGCGATCTTCTCACCTCAATCCGGTCATACTCCGGTACCGAAGCTGTGAAATAATAATAACCGTCTGAATGCTTATACATCCAAGGATCAGCGCGTTGCTCTACCAGCGGATTGACATACTCTTGGTTCCTAGGCATGATCAGTTCTCCTTTTCAATAGCGGCTCTTAAGCTTGCCTCTGTTTCCGTCCTCAAGGTATCATAACGTTTATTTCTTGTAAATATAAATTTATTAATATATTTATAAACATAATCTAAATAATGGTCTTTCAACTCCGTTCAGGGTAAATAATCACTCTAAAAAAAGTCCCGTTATAGAATATTCTAGGTATTGTTTTATATACGAATGAAATGTATTAAATAAATATATATAATCACCGGTTTCATTCAAACAGCTTAATCAGCTTCACTTAACCGTACCCATGACATTCATCTAACTTTTTTACATTCACACTTTTTCGCTTCAGTATACCTATTTCCCAACAGTCCGTCCCCAAACAACACATTATTCTAACCTTTTCACACAAATTCGAACGTTGCACTATTTACCTCTGAACGTATGAAAATATAAGCTAAGTTATGAGCATGAAGGCGAGTCTGCTTAACAGACTGACAGCTCAATAATTCAACAGGCAGGAGCCAAAATAATGACGATACCGAGCACCGTCCCAGTAACAAAAGACCCTTCTTGGCTGAACGATTTCCGGATGCATCAGGTCCAGGTCACCGATCCCTATTTCGTTAACGCCTTCTCCAAAGAGGTCCTTTATCTTAAAAGCTACGACCTCGACCGGCTGATTGCCGGCTTCCGCGAGAACCGGGGGCTGCCGGCAAAAAGCGAAAAATACCCCGGATGGGAAAGCACAGAAATCCGCGGCCATACGCTGGGCCATTATCTGAGTGCACTGTCACAGGCTTACCAGACTACCCGTAACGACAACCTGCTCCAGCGGTTGGAGTATGTAGTAAGCGAGCTTGCGCTCTGCCAATTTGAGAGCGGTTACCTGTCGGCTTTTCCGGAGCAATTATTTGATAATGTTGAGAACAAGCAGCCTGCCTGGGTACCTTGGTACACGATGCACAAGATCATCGCCGGATTAACCGCTGTATATAATGCTACCGGCAGCAAAACTGCCTATAAGATTGTCACCGGGCTTGGCAACTGGGTGTATCAGCGCAGCTCTTTCTGGTCGCCGGAAATTCAGGAGCGGGTATTGTCTGTAGAATACGGCGGAATGAATGATTGCCTCTATGAGCTGTACAAAATCTCAGGGGATGAGCGCCACTTACAGGCGGCCCATATGTTCGATGAGCTGAGCCTGTTCACTCCGGTTCATGAGGGCCGGGATATTCTGAAGGGCAAGCATGCCAATACCACCATCCCTAAATTCCTCGGGGCGCTGAACCGTTACCGGGTGCTGGGCGACAGCGAGCGCTTTTACCTGGAGGCCGTGCAGCAGTTCTGGGAAATGGTTGTCTTCCATCACAGCTATATCACAGGCGGCAACAGTGAATGGGAGCATTTCGGCAACCCGGATATTCTGGATGCGGAACGCTCGAACTTCACAGCTGAAACCTGCAATACTTACAATATGCTGAAGCTGAGCCGGGAATTGTTCAAGATTACCGGGGAAGCCAAGTATATGGATTTCTATGAGAATACATTCATTAATGCGATTCTTTCCTCACAGAACCCGCATACCGGAATGACGATGTATTTTCAGCCGATGGCTACGGGCTACTTCAAGGTGTACAGCTCCCCCTTCGACCATTTCTGGTGCTGCACCGGAACAGGCATGGAGAGCTTCACCAAACTGAATGACAGCATCTATTTCCATGGCGGCAGCAGTATTTATGTCAACCAATACATTAGCTCCATGCTGATCACTGAGGAATACGGTATTGAGCTGACTCAAACGGCTAATCTTCCGTACAAGGACACTGCTGAATTCAAGCTCCGCACGCTTAAGGGCCGGGAGCAGGCCTTTGCCCTGCATCTGCGTATGCCGGAATGGGTAGCCGGAGATATTGAGATTACCCTGAACGGGCAGCCCCAAGCTCTAAATCTGTCGGGCCGTTATACAGTTCTGGACAGATTGTGGACTGACGGGGATATACTTAGTATCCGCCTGCCGATGAAGCCGTCTTACCATACCTTGCCGGATGCGCCTAATGTGGTGGCCTTTAAGTATGGCCCGGTTGTGCTGAGCGCTGCTCTGGGAACCGAGGATCTCGCAGAATCCGCTACCGGTGTGGCCGTCAGTGTGCCGACCCGCAACATGCTGGTGAAGGACTTCATCACCCCTGCACAGCAAAGCGTAAGCAGCTGGCTGGATAAGTTCGAAGAGAACTTTGTCCAGAAAGACGGGGAGCTGGCCTTTGTTCTCCGCAATACCGATGAAGATAACCGGCTGGAATTCACCCCGCATTATAAGCAGCATGCTGAGCGGTACGGGATTTACTGGAATCTGGTCGAAACCGATTCAACAGAGCTGCAGGAGCATATTCTGCAGAGCAAGCAGCGTCAGCGCGTACAGGAGGCTACTATCGACAGCCTGCCTGTAGGCAACGACCAGTACGAGCTGGAGCATAAAATCAAAGGTGAGAACACCTCGGTTGCTACCTGGGATGGATATAACATCAGACAGGCGGAGAACAACGGCTGGTTCAGCTATCAGCTTAAAGTTCTTCCACACAAGGATAACTTCTTGGCGGTCACTTACTTCTCCGGCAGCAACGGCAGAACCATCGACATTTATGTACAGGGCGAGCTGCTGGTAAGCGACACGCTGATGACCGATAAGGCGCGGTCTTTCTATACCAAAAGCTATCTGATTCCTGCAGACACTATCAAAGGGAGCACCGAGCTTGAGATCAAATTTGTCATTCCGGGCGAGATGAACGGAATATTCGACCTGCTGCGGACGATGACAGACTTCGATCACAGTGCAGCGCTCCACAGTCTGAGCTCTGATACAGGATCACTTGATCAGCCGTTCGCAACGGATTTTAACAGTTATACGTTGACGGTTCCGTCCGGTACACAAACCGTAGAGCTGCGAGCCGTACCGGCACACAAAAATGCCTTACTTTACTGTGGTGGCATCCTAATTGAAGACACACAGCCAAGGACCGTCTCTCTGCAAGACGACAGCACACAGGTCAACCTGACCGTCAAAGCTGAAGACCATGTAACCGAGCAGGAATACAGCATCACAATCTTTAAAGCTCCGTCAATCCAGTAACAAAGGGTAACCCATCTAAGCTATAACTAAAAAAGATCGTTCTGCATGCGCTGCTGTTCAGGCGCTCAGAACGATCTTTTTATGTGGATGCGGGTCCGGGCTTAGACTTGAACCTTCCTGTGCTCCCGGTATTCCTGCGGCGTACAGCCGACGGTTTTTTTGAAAAAGCGGAAGAAATAGTGCTGGTCGCTGAAACCCAGCTGGCCGGATATTTCATGCATTTTGAGCGCCGTTCCCAGCAGCAGCTCCTTGCTGAGCTCCACCTTCTTATCCAGGATATAATCGGAAATGCCCTTGCCGGTGGTCCGCTTATACCAGCGGGACAGATAGGAGGGATTAAGGGATACCACCTGGGCGATCCGGGTCAGCGACAAATCATCCCCGAGATGAGATTTGATATACTGATGGATCATTGACAGAATGCTGGATTCGTCATGTCTGTACGAGGCGCTGCGTTTGGAAATCACCCATTCGAAGAATGCATGGTAGAACGTGATGACCTCGGGCCACCGGGTATGAATATTGAAATGCAGCAGCTTCGACAGATCCATTTCGCCCAGGGCATCCTCCGTCAAGCCCAGCTCCTGCAGCGTCTGGAGCAAAGCGCTGCTGATCCCGGACAGCAGTCTCAGCCTGAAAAAAGGATCCTCCGGCCCTTCATCTCCGCACAGCTCTGCCCATTTACGGAAGAAGCCGCTCCATTCGGCATCCCCTTCGAGCAGCCGCTGCTTCAAATAATCGAGCAGCAGATCAGCCGCCGCATAGCGGTTGATTACCCCGCCTGGGCTCGTACCAGCTTCAGTAACATTGACCCTCAGCAGCTTCTCCATTCCCAGCCCGGGCTGATCATAGACCGCCAGCCGCAGGCGGTTCAGCGTATAATTCAGTTCAGGCCAGGCTACCGCCTCTTCACTGGCAATAACGGATACAGACACTTGCAGACATTTACCGCAGGCCTGCTGAGCCGACTCCATGGTGCCGTGTACGAAACGGAATGTTTTTATCCATAGCTCGGCTTCTGTCACAGGCACGTGATGATCGCGCTCAGGCTGTACAAAACAAGCAATCGTTCCCGGGTCAAGATCCACGGCCTTCACTTCGGACTTGCCCTTGAACAGCTCCTCTGCGATGTTGGCGACAGCATAACGGATCAGACTCCGGTCTGAAGCCGTCTCTACATTCCTCCAGGCTTCAATCCGCAAAATAACCGGCAGGACCTTCTGTTCCGCCCGGAACGGCAGCTGAATCGCATCGAATTCATCCTGCAGAACCTGACGGTCAATCCCCTCGGTGCGTCTTAGAATATCCAGCAGCAGCTGCTGCTGCAATTGGGGAAGGGCCCGGGGAAGCTTATCACGGAGCCACTGGGTCTGATACTGCTCCACATCCTCCGAGGCAATCATCTCCAGGGTCCGGGTTACCGCGGAACGGATTTTATCCATTCCCTCCGTCTTAAGCAGATAATCCACAACACAGGGATTGCGGATCGCCTGATGGGCGTAATTGAATTCATCGTGGCCCGTTAACAGAATTACTTTGCAGCGCGGCCAGCGGCCGACAATTTCCTGAATCAGCTCCATGCCGTCCATACCGGGCATACAAATGTCACTAAGCACAATATCGATTTTGACTGCATTCAGCCATTCTATGGCATAATCAGCGGAATGCACCTTGATAATCTCCAGATCGGAAATATCCGCCTTCATAAAAAACTCATACAGTCCGTCCAGAATAACCGGCTCGTCATCTACTATCATCATCCGCTGCATTTCCGCCGCCTCCTCTTATTGAGATGTTAACCCGTATGCTAAGCCCGCCGAGCGCGCTTCGTTCCGCCTGCAGCCCGAAGCCTGAACCGAACTTAATGCGGAGCCGCTGATTTACATTCAGCAGTCCGGTAATTTCGCCCTGGGCACTCTCCCCGGAGCCGAATTGCCGCTGGAGCTGTATGAGCTTCTCCTCGCTAAGACTGTCTCCATTGTCTTCGATTATAATCGTCAGCCGGTCTTCTACCTGCTCATAACTCATCTTAAGCAGGCCGTTTTGGCTTTTATGCTGGAGACCATGCTCGAACACATTTTCAATAATCGGCTGCAGCAGCACCCGGGGAACCTGAATCCCCCGCCAGCCCGGCTCTATATCGTCAGCCTCGGCCCTGATTCTTGATCCGAAACGGATGCTCTGAATCGCCAGATACACAAGCGCATGGTCCAGCTCCTGCTGTAAAGTAACCTCCTGGGCAGAATCACGGGTGATATAACGGAAATATTGACCGAGATAATCGGAAAATTCTTTAATCAGCTCCACATTCTCCACTTCAGCCATCTGTTTGATACTGAACAGGCTGTTATACAGGAAGTGCGGTGTAATCTGTGACTGCAGATGCTTCAGTTCGGCTTCCCCCGTACGGATCTGCTGCACGTAATTTTCCTGGATTAAGGTGTGCAGATGTCTCAGCATCTCATTAAATTGTGAATACATATACCCGAATTCATCCTTGCGGGAATGAGTGATATAGATGCCTGTCTGTCCCTGCTCCGCTTTGCGGAAGCCGCGGATAAGTACGGCCATAGGCCGGTGAATGGTCCGGTAGGTCCAGAAAGAGAAGAGAATGATGATCCCAACCGAGACAACTGTTAACAGCCGCAGCAGCTGCGAATAAATGTGAATCGGCTTCATTAGAACCGTATTCGGGATATCGGCGGTCAGCGTAAAATTGTTTGCTTGATCATAGAGCGAATAATAAAAGGAGTCCTCAATCCGGTACCGCTGAACGCTCACCGCCTCCTTGCCGGCCACGGGGATGCTTCCTTGAAGGAGCTTCGGCAGTTCTTCTGCGGAAGAAACGACATATTCATTACGGCTGCCAAATGCCAGCGTAATATCACTTCCGCCCGAGGCGGCGAATTCTTTCAGCCGCAGCTTGAGCTCCGCCGAGGAGAGCTTGATCCCCAGCAGAAAATTCGGCGGGACATTACTGTCCAGATTAAACGGATTGCTGCGCAGCAGATACAGCTCGTCCTGATATTTGGATAACGCTCCGTTCAGATTCCCCATTGTGCCAAGCAGGCTCTGCCACTCCCTGTCCGTAACCTCTCTGATTCCGTCCACGGCGCTGACCCGTTTGTTGATCTGCGGAACATAATAGACGACGTCACTGATGTAAGGACTGGTTTCTTTTACCTGTAGAAGCTTAGTGAGAATTTCATTCAAATTGGAATCGATTTCATAACGGCTCATGATTGGAATACGTGTGCTGAAGGTCGACAGCGCATCGTCAAGGGAGTATTCAGTAACCAGCGCGGTCATACGCTGCAGCTCGAATTCCAGATGGCTGTAGTAAAAATGAAGCTTCGATTCATTGGCCCGTTCGACTTCAGCCTGCATCTGGTTAGAGCTGTAATAGGTTATCGAGATACTAAGCACGCAGAGCGGCAGCATAACCAACATAAAGGCGCCGATCAGCTTAATTACGATGGAATTAGGATTCCAGCGGATTGCGAATGGTTTCATCGGGGAATGGTCCTCTCCTGCAAAACTGGCACAAAGCAGGAACCGCAATACGCGGCTCCTGCTTTTGGCTTATTACAGTTTACCCTTTCACACTTCCAACGACCAGACCGTGCACGAAATATCTCTGCAGAAACGGATAGATTGCCAGGATCGGAAGGATGGATAAAAAGATCTGGCTGGCCTGTGTCGTCCGGTCGGAGATTTCATTCAGCAGCGCAGCCTGCTCAAAGGTAACATTCTCATTCTGCACCGACACCTGCTGAAGAATCGACTGCAGGTAAGTAGCCAGCGGATAATGCTCGGGACTGCGCATATAGATCATTCCGTCAAACCAGGCGTTCCAATGGCCGACCAGTGAGAACAACGTTATCGTAGCAATGCTCGGCAGCGAAACCGGGAGATAGACGCTCCATAAGGTACGCAGATGTCCGGCTCCATCCATCCAGGCCGCTTCCTCCAGTTCTTTGGGCAGCCCGCGGAAAAAGTTCAGCATCAGCAGCACGTTGAAGATTGGCACCGCACCCGGCAGGACAAGCGCCCATACGCTGTCCAAAAGCCCCATTTCCTTAACGACCAGGTATCCGGGAATCAGCCCGCCGCCGAACAGCATCGTAAACACGAAGATCCAGGCATATGCCGTCCGTGAACAGAAGGTAGCCGCTTCCTTGGATAGCGGGTAGGCAACCAGGATAGTGAACAGCAGGTTGACGGATACGCCCAGGACAACACGGAGGAGGCTGGTTCCGAACGAATGAATGAACTGGTTGTTCTCCAGCATGTAGCGGTAGGAGGACAAGGTAAAGTCAACCGGCCAAAGGGTCACACTCCCGGCATTCACCGCCGTACTTGAACTGAAGGAGATGGCCAGAATATTGACAATCGGAAAGAGACAGAGCAGTGCAATCACAGTAAGAATTACATAATTAAAACGGAGAAACCAGCGGTAAGCGCTAGAGGTATGATGCATTGAGCACAAGTCCTTTCTCTAAAAAATCCGGTATTTAGCAAAACGGTAGGCAAGATAATAGCCGAGACCGATAAACACAAAGGATACAACCGATTTAATCAGACCAAGTGCCGTGGAGACCGAATATTGAGCTTCCTGCAAACCAATCCGGTAAATCATGGTATCCAGAATATCGCCTGATTCGTATACCAGCGGATTGTACAGATTGAATACCTGGTCAAAACCGCCGTTCAGTACATTGCCCAGGCTGAGCGTCAGCATCAGAATCATAATCGGGCGGATTCCCGGCAGGGTAATGTGCCAGGTCTGCTTCCAGCGTCCGGCACCGTCAATGATCGAAGCTTCGTAGAGCGACTGGTCAATGCTGGTCAGAGCGGCCAGATAAATAATCGTTCCGAAGCCGAATTCCTTCCATTGGTCGGTAATGACCAGAACATACCGGAACCAGTGATTGTCGGCCAGAAATTGAATGGGCTGGATGCCCAGTGATTTCAGGAGCATGTTGACGATCCCGCTGCTCGGAGACAGCACATCGACAATGATTCCGCCGAGGATGACCCAGGAAAAAAAGTGGGGCATGTAAATGATCGTCTGGATGGATCGTTTAAAGCCGTTCGCGCGGACCTCATTCAGCAGCAGTGCTGCAATCACGGGAATGGTCAGTCCGGCAATGATTTTGAGTACGGAGATAATAACGGTGTTCCATACCACCTGTCTAAACCCCGGAAGATCGAATAAATAACGGAAGTTCTCCAGTCCCGTCCAGGTCATATCGCGAAATCCGGAAATGGGGGAAAAGTCCTGAAAGGCGATCACAAGTCCCGCCATCGGGATATAACTGAAAATAATGACCAGCAATAAGGCCGGAAGAATCATTAAGTGCAGCGGAATATTGCGCAGAAACTGCCTGGGATTAAAGTGCATATGCTGTCTCCTCCTTGTTACTTTGATTATAAGACAGCCCTAAATCGGCTTTATAGTGTAGCGTGTTGACTTTGGGTATCTTCTATTGACCTGTTGGCTTGGAGGCAAAAAAAGGACCGCCAGCGGTGTTATTAAACCGCCGGACAGTCCCCTCGCAGATTTATACCTCTATTGTCCCTTCACAACCTCGTTTACCTCTTTAGTGATCTCATCTCCGCCAAGCTTTTTCCAGTTGTCCACGAACTTGTCGAAGTCATCAACCGGCAGGCTGCCGTAAATGATCTTCACAAAGGTCTCTGCCCGGAGCTTATCCAATGTGGCTGATTTGCTGTTCATAGTCTTGGTAGGCGCATAAATGAACTCATTCATCACGATCAGATCATTATCCCGGTAATACTTGATAACCCCTTGTGAGCTGAGCGGCCCAAAAATCCGCTCCATATGCCATTTATCCAAATCGCCGCCGCGGTAGGCCTGAATATCGTCATAGAACAGCTTGGCTTCCAGTCCCATCTTGGAGGTATCGCCTGTATTTAGCGCTTGCTCTACTTCATCCTGTGCCTTCACATTTTTGTTTGGCGGCAGGTTGGATACTACGGCATTCTGGAATCCGAGTCCTGTATCCCCGTTCAGGTATTTGGCCCGCTCTGTAGCTGCCGACTTGCCGAACATTTTCTCTTCCTGGAAATTAAGCAGCTTGATCAATGCTTCAGGATGCTCGTAGCCCTTGCGTACAGCGAATACACCACCGAGAGACAAATGGTTCTGTGTCTTAGCCGGCTGGTCGTCAATAGACTGTACCGGATAGGGAACCCAGTTGACAGTCGGGTCCTTCTTGATCATATCCTTGACCTGGAAAGGCGCCCATTGCGGCAGGAAGAACATCCCCGCTTTGCCTGCATTGACATCCTCCATCTGCTTGGCGAAATCTTTCACCCCAAACTCCGGATCAATTACACCCTCTTTATACAGACGCTGTAGTTCTGCAAGTCCCGTCTTCACTTCAGGCTGAATCGTCCCGTTCACAATCTCTCCCTGATCATTCTTGATCCAAGTTTCCAGATAAGCATGATAACCCAGCAGGAAGCCGTTGATCGGCAGATCCTTGCTCAGTGAAATTCCGTAAGTATCCTTCTTGCCATTGCCGTCCGGATCATTAAATGCAAAAGCCTCAGCGATCTTGATGATGTCCTGCATCGACTTCGGTTCAGCCAATCCGAGCTTATCCAGCCAGTCCTTGCGGATCCAGACCATATCCGAGGAATCCAGTGAGCCCCCGTAGCTTACCATTGCGTACTTTTTGCCGTCCTTCGTTACAGGCTTAAGCGCTGCACCGTCCTCTTCACTGTAGTACTCTTTGACCAGGTCAGAAGCGTATTGATCATAAACCTCAGTCAGATCCTGGAGCATACCAGCTTTGTACAGCTGTTCAAACTGAACCATATTTACTTTCAGCACATCCGGCAAATCGCCGCTGGCCAGGGTAACGTTCATTTTATCGTTATAGTTGGCATCGGCTACGATCCAGTCGTAAGTTGCTTTGATACCCAGCTCGTCCTCATATCCCCGGGTCCATACATTATTGGCGTGGGTATCACCCTCTGCCAGTGTCTCCTTGCCGGTTTCATTCATGGTTGAGGTCAGCGTAATCGGCGGATCGTATTTGGTAAGCGGTCCCCCCTGCACCTCTGCATTGGCCGTAGCCTTGGCTGGGGCCGCATTAGCCTCTTTGTCAGCCGTACTGTTATTTCCGCCACTGTTCGAACAGCCGCTAAATGCTATGGATAAAACCAGAGCTGCTGCCATTACAGAAAACTTTCTGTTTTTACTTGTCATCTCATGAACCTCCCTTTTATTCTACATTCCCATTGTATAAAGAAAGCGTTAACAGCTCGAGTGGTATGCATTTACATTCGGTATCTTCTCTTTACCTTTTTCAGAAATCCGCTTTCCATCATAACATGTGACTCAGCCGCCAAAAAGAAAAAGCAAGACAGGCACTTTTGGGGAAAGTGTCTGTCTTGCTTTATGAAATACAAGAGTTACTCCAGCTGTCTCTGCCTGAAGATTACTGCTGGCCAATCGGCTGGTCGGTTTTGCCTTGCAGCTCTACGAGCTTCATAATAATGGACGCCGCCTGTGCTTTTGTTATAGGCTGCTGCGGATTGAACTTGCCGTTCTCACCCTGCAGCAGTCCCAGCCGGACAACAAGCGCTACAGCACCTTTATTAGTGATACTGGCACTGTCGCTGAAGCTGGTTACCGTATTATCATTGCCAAGGAAGGCCGCAAGCTTACTGTATTTCAAGAATGAGGATACCAGAACCGCAAGCTCCTCACGGGTGAGTTTATCCTCCGGCTTAATTACAACATCCTTGTCCAGCCAGCTGCGGGAAACCGCAAAATTCACAGCATCGTAATACGGGCTATCCGCACTTACACCGGCTATGGTCTTACGATCCTGCATATTGGAGTATTGTGTAAAATACGGCGTTGAGGCTTTTGCAATATAGTTAATCCATTCTCCTATAGTGATCTCCTGGTCCGGATACACTTTTCCGTCAGCGTCCGGTGTAATGACCCCGTATTTCAGCAGCTCCGTTAATTGTTGTTCCGCTGCATGCCCCTTCACGTCGACCGCACTTGCTGAAGTATTCACCTGTCCGTACATCTCGTAGACCGAGGCCCAGTTCCCCGTCTGTGCATTCAGCACCTCGTAAGGCTTACTGGTATCTGCCGGCTGCGGCATATAGACCAATTTGACCTTTGGTTCAACATACATACTAGTTCCATAAGACCCGCCTATGAGATTGTATTGCAGCTTCAGGATATAAGTGTTCAGATATTTTTGCATCGCTTCCGCTTTGGCAACTACTGGAGCCGGCTGCTTGGTAATCAGGGCAAAGTCAGAATATCCATAGTTCGTATATGTCCGGAGCCTGCCGTAGCTGTCGAGTTCAAGTGAAACAATACTGTTGCTTACCGGAATGCCATCGAAGTAACGGATAAATTGATAGCGGTATCCATTCCCTTCAGGCAGAACACTCCAGGTTCCCCCATGCTCGGCAAGCTTCAGATTGCTGCCCGCTCCGTTATACAAGCGGTTGATCAGCTGAATCGCCTGCTTCTTCGCCTCAGCCTGGCTCAGCTTTTTCGTTCCGGCAGCCACTGGCTGCTGTGTCTTGATGTCTGCCGGATTGGTATATTGCTCAACCTGGAACTGAATCACCTCGCCGGTAGTCGCATCCACTTCCGCATACGTACGTCCCGGCATCCCTGAAAACGCAGCTTCTGCAGTATCACTCCAGGCCAGGGACCAGACTTTCTGTTTGCCGTTCTGATAATTCAAGTTTAGCGTCTGCCAGACCAGCTTACGGTTAGCCGGAATTGCAGCTACCTGTTTGACCCGTTTGACCGCTTCCTCTACGGTAAGCTCTTTACCGGTGCTTACCGGCTGGAAGACCTCTTTGCCGGCAGGAATTGCCTCATAGACAACCGGTGTGGGAGGGGCTTCTTTACCTTCATAGTCTATCCGTTTGCCGGTTTGCGCATCGATTGTATATAAAGCTTCCTCTTGCGCTTTCCAGCTGAGGATCCAGTTGTCCACTACGCCTTTTTTGTAGACAGGTGTATAGTACAGTGCGATATCAAAACCCTCTTTAAATTTCTTCTCCGCCTGTTCTTTGGAAACAGCAGGTTTCGCGGACGGATACTCCCGCCCAAAGATAAATTTATTGAATTGAATGATATTTCCGTTGCCGTCTACGGTAACCCGGACGGAGTCACTGTTTGAAGGCAGACCATTGATCTGCAGTATAAAACCAAACGAATATTGAACCGGGCCAAAGAGTGCCGATTCATTCATCCAAGTACCCTCTTCCAGTTCCAGCTCACTGTTCTTCAGCGAAGGCGCTGCAGCGGCAATAAAACTCCGGGCCTTCTCTAAAGCTTCTGCCCGTGACACTTTAGGCGGATAATAATTATCGGCTTGCATAAACGGGAAATAGAGATAAGTAGAGATCACGTCACCTGTAATAGCATCGACTTCACTGGAAAAGCCATATCCTGTACTGCCGATTTGATATTCCCATTGAATGTTCCAGACCAGCTGGTTAGGATTTGGCGGATAAGAATTCCCCGTACCGATTTGGGCATTTGAGACCTTGGCCTCCTTCAGAGCAGGGAACAATTCCCGCAGCTTCGCCACAGCCTGCTCCTGAGTCACCTTGGCTTTAGCCGGGTCTGCTGTTGCCGCTGCTCCCAGCCCTGCCGATGCTGATACTGCTATGGCCTGCGAAGAGTAACTGGCATCCGCTGCGGCTAAACCGCCCGGAAGCATCAAGGCGAGCGCTACGGTAGTAATCAAAGCGGCTTTGGTAGTCTGATGAATGAACTGCTGATTCCTGTCATTTTTCAAGATTTCATCCTCCTAATGTTTTGTAGAGTATACTTCCTGGTGGCGCTTCGCTAAAACTCACTCGAAAGCATACGCTTACTTTTCCAAATATATGAAAATATCCGTTCCTTCTAAATTATAATTAAATATGCATATCTTTACCATATTTTATTTGCGACAGGAAATTACAGGGATGTGCAAAAGCTGAATCTCATCTTGTTCAGCTGCTAAAAAGGAACACTAACTGCCCGCACTGGCAGCGGGAGATGAATTTTCCCGTTCACATTTTGGTTCAACTTCGCTTTATCACTTTATCGCATTAAAGTTAAAACCGGATTATAGTGGATAGAGATTAGAACCCGTTTAGGAGGATTGGATGAGATGAGCATCTTTTGGAGTTCCACTGCTGCAGCCCTAACTCCCTATGTTCCCGGAGAACAGCCCGCAGAGGGAAGTATGATTAAATTAAACACTAATGAGAATCCGTATCCGCCCTCACCGGCTGTGCTGGAAGCAATTCGCCGCGCGGTGGACGGCAATCTGCGGCTATACCCTGACCCTAACGCAAGCCGGTTGACTGCAGCTATCGCCACGCGGTTCGCTTTGACCCCGTGTGAGGTATTCGTCGGCAACGGATCAGATGAAATCCTGGCGTTTGCGTTCCAGGCTTTTTTTGACCGCGATCAGCCGGTGCTGTTCCCTGACGTTACCTACAGCTTCTATAGTGTGTATGCTGATTTGTTTCACCTTCCCTTTACTACCGTCCCGCTGGACGGGCAGTTCCGGATTCTTCCCGCAGATTATCAAAGGCCGAACAGCGGTATCATACTGCCGAATCCGAATGCCCCCACTGCTATAGGGCTGCCTCTCAGGCAGATTCGGGAGCTGCTGGAAGGGAATGCGGACCATGTAGTGATTGTGGACGAAGCCTACATTGATTTCGGCGGCGAATCCGCCGTCCCGCTGATCGCAGAATATCCCAATCTGCTGGTCATTCATACCTTGTCCAAATCCCGTTCGCTGGCCGGACTCAGAGTCGGTTATGCACTCGGGCAGCCGGAACTGATCGAGGGGCTTAACCGGATAAAGAACTCATTCAATTCCTACACCCTGGACCGCCTGGCTCTGGCAGGTGCGGAGGCAAGCTTCATGGATGAGGCGTACACCCGCAGCAATATCGCCAGAATTGTTCAGACCAGGGAGAACACCCGGTCTGCGCTGGAACGGCTGGGCTTCAGCGTAACGGATTCCGAAGCCAACTTCCTGTTTGTCTCCCATCCTGCTATGCCTGCACCTGTGATCTTCCGCAAGCTGCGGGAAAAGGGCATTCTGGTCCGCTATTTTGACAAGCCGCGTATTGATGATTATCTGCGGATTACCGTAGGCACCGATACGGAAATGGAGGCCTTGCTTCAGGCCATGATGCAAATACTGCCGGGTGCGGATAGCCTGTGAGTAAAGCAGCATTCATGGGAATACCACCAGCCTCACCGCTAAGTTAGCCCATAAGCTCAAGTCAAGCAGCCCCCTCTTTGGATAAAGAGGGGCTGACCACTTACTCTTGAGCGCCCGCGTACGGATTCAACGGGATTTTCCCCACTAATTCCACTCTTTCCCCCGATAACGCCGGATTCAACAGGACTTTCTCCTCTCCTCCTACGTGTAATAAACAAAAAGACGGCTCATCAATGAGCCGCCTCCACAATTCAGTTATATTTCTCTCCCTCACCGCCGCCACTTCATAAACTTGTAGTCCAGCAGATCGACCAGCAGGAACAATACAAAACCCACTAAGCTGAACAGCATGATGCCTGCATACATTTCCGGGTAATCCAGCCGCAGCCAGGCATCCATGATGAAGTAGCCCATGCCATGCTCGGTGCCGTAGATCTCGGTGAAGAACAGTACGGATATCGCTGTACCGAGCGAAATCCGGATCGTGCTGAGAATGACTGACAGTGCACCGGGCAGCGTAACATTCCAGAATTTCTGAACCGTCCCGGCACCGATACTGGTCAGTACATCATAGGTGTTCTCGGGAATTGCCTTGACCCCGTCGCGTACGGAAATGATGATCTGGAAGAGCAGAATGAGCATGATCATCAGCACCTTGGAGGTCTCCCCAAGCCCGAAGAACAGCATGACCACCGGCAGCAAAGCAATCTTCGGAATCGGATAGGTCAGATAAACGACCGGATCGAGCAGTTTGTTCCAGAGCGGCGAGCGTCCCATGAGCAATCCGATCATGAGGCCGATAACCAGCGCCAGCAGAACGCCTTCAAAAATCCGCAGCAGGCTATAGCCGACGTTGAGCAGAACTTCCCGGCCTTCGAGTTGGAACATCGCTATGTAAACCGAACCGGGAGATGGCAGAATGGGATGATTCATCAGCAGGTAGACGATATACCAGACCAGATTCATGCCTAAAAAGACAAACAACAACCGCAGCACGTGGTTAATCCGCTTATTCATCACCATTTCTCCTGCATTACTTTTCTGATCCGTTTCGTCTGCTCAAAGAACTCAGTACTTCCCCGCTTCTCCTCATGTTTCATCCCGAAGACTGCGGTATTATCGAGAACCTCCACCGAATCCTCCTTGCCTGCAGGCAGGATGATAATCCGCTGGCCCAGCAGGATGGCCTCGTCCACATCATGCGTGACGAATAGTGCCGTTGCCGGATGGGCAAGCCAATTGTCGAGAAAAATCTGCTGCAGCGCTTCACGCGTCACGGCGTCCAGAGCCGAAAACGGCTCATCCAGCAGCATAATCTGCGGCAAAATAGCAAAGGCCCTGGCGATCGCCACCCGCTGCTGCTGTCCTCCGCTCAGTGAGAGCGGGTAACGTTCCGCCAGATCGGCTATTCCCATGGAGCTAAGCCAGTGCGTAATCCGCGCTTTCCGCTCCGTTTTATCCCCGCCGGCAGACCCGGTAATTTTCATCGCGATTTGGATATTGCCATGAACGGTTTTCCAGGGCAATAGTCCGTAGTTCTGCGGAACAAGCCCGACCAGGATATCCTTGTCATGAACGGGTTTGCCGTTAAACAGCAGCTCTCCTGTATAATCCGGCAGCAAGCCGGCAATCGCCCGCAGAAGCGTCGATTTCCCGCTGCCGGAAGGCCCGATAATTGTATAAATCCCGTGCTCCGGCAAGGTCAGATTGACCTGACCCAGTGCCACCTGACCGCTCTTGTACTCAACCTGGAGCTCTTTAATGCAAAGTCCGCTAATTCTTGAACTGGACATCGGAGATCACATCTTCAGCCGATATATTTTTGGTCAGCAGTCCTGTCTCCCGTGCCCAGGCAAAAGCTGCTTCCACTTCCTTCACATCCACCTGGTTTGCCGGCTGGTATTCCGGTACCTTAATCTCGTCTTTCAAGGTTTCCGGATAGCCTACTTCTTTAATGATCAGATCAATATATTCCGATTGGTCATGAGATTTCATATACTCTACCGCCTCATTATAAGCAGCATACATGTCGCGGATTGCCTGCGGTTTGGCATCAATTACGCTTTGCGGAAAGGCGAGTACAAACGGGTTGACGCCAGCAGAATGGGTAGAGCTAAGCACGCGCAGGCCGGCAGATTCACCCATGGTCACAAAAGGCTCCGGCAGCACAGCAGCATCGGCTTTCTTGTTCTTAAGCAGCTCCAGACGGGTCGGGATCTGCGGCACTTCACTCACCGTGATATCCGCCTCGCTTAAGCCCGCCTGCTTCAGCATCATTGCTACTGTATATTGAGTGGACGTGTTCTTGGACAAAATAACGGTTTTACCCTTCAGATCCTTCACATCCTGGATCTCATCGTTACCGGTCAAAAGGTCAAATTCACCGGTGGTTGTACTTGTGATCTTCACGTCCAGGCCGGCTTCGTTATAGATCGAGATGGCTACCAGATCGGCGCTGATACCGTCAACTTTGTCTGCCTGGAACGCCACGTCGCGGTCCTTGGCACTCTTGAAGGTCTGAATGTCCAGATTGACGTTATGCTCCTTGTCGAAGCCTTGCTCATGGGCGATGATAAATGGAATGGCGTCGATCGAAGGCAACAGGCCCAGTGTTACGACTGCTGCTTCCGCCGGAGCCTCAGTAGCAGCCGCTCCCCCTGTATTGGCCGAGCCTGTATTGCTGCCGCCGCTTGCTGTATTGTTATTGCCGCAGCCTGCCGCAACCATGCCCACCGCAGCGACCAGCATAAACAGCATCATCAGGTGTTTCCAGTTCTTTCTTTTCATGAATCTTCCTGCCTCCATATCTTCTCTAGTATATTTTGCTTGCGCATTTATTCACATAAGGGCATAGAGAATCCTTTATGCTCCCCCGGGAAGCGTAAGTAATGCAATTTTACACCCATTGTCCTATTTTGTATATTTATAAATTTAAATAATAAAGACTGCATAAAAATAACGATAGCGTTCCAGCATCTCTACCGGCTCAGCACTATCGTTATATTAGTGTGTATGAGGTATACACCTGCATCTAACCTCAGCTATATTTACCATAGTCTTTAATGACTACTTTGGTATGACACTTTACTTCTATCTTTGGATACACCTCCCTCCAGTTCAAACCTGTCCATTCCTTGTAGTTCAGCCCGTTCCGCACATACGCTCCGATTCCCAGGCTGTCTGCGTTATGCTCCTGCATCTGCCCCACCATCTTCTCAGCTTTGGCCGTAATATATCCGGAAATCTTCTGTTCCAGTTCATGACGTGCTTTGCTCTCATTAATCTTCGCTTCTCCGGTGTATTCGAGGACCGAACCTTGGAGGGAAGCGTAAATGTCGACCTTAAAGCGCCCGCCCGCCAGTTGATGCACTTTAATCTTGCGTTTGTTTAACAGGGAGCTTAACATGACGACCATGGGCCTGCCATCCTTTTCCCCTAAGTGAATCGCAATCTCCCCCTGCCTGAGATCATCGCGGAACAGGGCAAAGATAATCCCATCCTCAGCCGGGATCCTCATCACATACCGGTCTTCCTGAAACATAGCAATTCCTTCAATAACCACCTTATCTCCCCCGTCTTTCACAATTGGAGCCACAGGGTCTATGCCGTCATCGTTAAAATCCCTTGAGAACTCATACAGGGTCGTTGCAGGAACACTATTGCCGTAAGATTCCTTATCCAGCAGATGGGTGATATAGCGCCCGGTATCGTTATGGGACTTGAACGTCTTGGACAGCAGATCTCCTGCATCCCCCTCGACTACGGTTACTTTGACGCCCAGCGCGATGGAAGGGTCACGCAGGAGCGTATCAATATATCCGCCCAAGCCCTCTTTTGCCAATGTCATTCCGTATAGGGTCTCTCTTACCTGCCCGCTGACCACCTTAAGATCGGTTTGCATGGAGAACTTGAGCCGGGCTGACTTAGAGCTGTCACTTACAGTACTCATGAGTTCACGGCGGACCTTCGAGGTGGGATCAGTAACCGGAACACAGTAGGTCACCTTGAGCTGTTTATTGTCCAGCAGATCATAGCTTGCCGTCTGGACCATACCCAGCTTTTCAAGTATCCGCTCATCGCTTTTACAGCCGGCTAACAGCAGAAGAAGAAGAATCGCAGGAATTCGCCGCAGCTTAAACATGAGAAGTCCCACCTTTCTGTTGAATAAACAGGATCATAATTAATAACACGGGGAGGCCAAACGCAATACCCGTCACAACATAACCCAAATTCGTGATCCAGACATTTACCTGATCCAGAGTCTTGGGAACAAAAGAGATACAATAGGCGCTGCCCAGCAGAATGACCAGAAGTACCGGTGTTTTCAGCTTTGGCACAATTCTTTGCATAGTTAACTGCGCTGCCCACCAATACATCACAACCGTGACCAGGACTAAAAACAGAAAAAAACCGTAGAGCAGGTTTTCCAGCCGTTCAATAAACGGCAGCTGGATATAGGCCAGTAAGTCCAGCACGGGATACAGCAGCTTTTTCAACTGACCCGGGCCGAAGAAGCCGAAACAGATCAGCGACAGACAGACGTAGACGAACGACAAAAAAACATTTCCGGCATAGATGGCCGCCATGGACTTTTTACCTTTACTCTTGTTCACATACGGGAATAGCAGAATGGAC
>CAKMKL010000310.1 GCA_927443375.1 uncultured Paenibacillus sp.
ACACCGGAGTCTTTGAGCATCCATTCGATGAAGCAGCCATACCCCGATTTGGGATCATTGACGAATACATGGGTTACCGCTCCGATTAAACGCCCGTCCTGCACAATGGGACTCCCGCTTAGACCGCTCGGCAAAATCGCCTCAGGCGGTGAGCTGTCACGGATTATGCTGGCGATGAAGAGCATTTTTGCCCGGACGGATGCCATTCCTGTGCTGATTTTTGATGAAGTGGATACCGGGGTCAGCGGACGCGCAGCCCAATCCATCGCCGATAAATTGTACAAGCTGTCCTCCACCTGCCAGGTATTCTCCATTACGCATCTGCCGCAAGTGGCCTGTATGGCCGACCATCAGTATCTGATCCGTAAAAAAGTCGAGGACGGGCGCACAATGACCGAAGTGGACTCCCTCACTGCAGAAGGCAGAGTCATGGAGCTTGCCCGCATGCTGGGCGGCGTGGAAATTACCGAAAAAACATTGCATCACGCACAGGAAATGCTCGGTCTGGCCGAGGCCAGCAAAGCAGCCATAGGGTAAGCGGGACAATGATTGACAGTAATAAAAGCCTGGGGGCAAGGTTATCTTATAGGTACGCAATTGGCGACCACCTTTTTCGTCAAGCGAAAGAAGCAAAAGGGAGCGTGACAGCCATTGAAGCCGAACCTCAGGAAGTTAATGCCCGGCCTTTTATTTGCCTTCTTTCTCAGCTTATCAGGCATAACGGGACCTCTTCAAAGCTATGCTGCACCGCTTGATCAACTAAGCGAGCAAGTGCAAGGAACTGACCAGGAGCTTAAGGTTATTCCGGGAGGTCAGACGATTGGCGTGAAAGTAAAATCTGCAGGTGTTCTTGTTGTTGGCCATCATTTGATTGAAGTGTCTAAGCAGTCCAAGCTTTCCCCCGGAGAGAACAGCGGGCTTGTTCCGGGTGACCTGATGGTCTCCATTGACGGAGTGAAGCTGGACGAAGTATCCAAGGTAGCGAAGCTGGTGGAGCGTGCAGGCAAAGCAGGGGACGCTCTCACCATCGTCTACAAACGCGGCGGTAAAGAGCATACTGCAAGGCTTAATCCCGCTTATGACCGTAATGACAAGGTATGGAGACTGGGGCTGTATATCCGTGATTCCGCGGCGGGTGTCGGAACCTTAACCTTCTATGCTCCGGAGCAGGGAGTTTATGGCGCTCTGGGCCATGTCATTACGGACATGAATACCGGTACTCCGATTGTGGTGGGCAGCGGTCATATCGTTCAATCTACTGTAACCTCGATCTCCAAGAGCCAGGATGGTGATCCCGGAGAGAAACGTGCTGTTTTTCTCAAAGAGAGCCAGGTGCTGGGAAATGTGCAGAGCAATACGGATTTCGGAATTTTTGGCAAAATGACGAGGAACCCCGAGCACAGCCTTTACAAACAGCCGATCCCGGTTGCGATGAGCAATGAAGTGAAGGAAGGGCCGGCGCAGATTCTAACCGTGGTTGACGGGCAGCAGGTGGAGCGGTTTGATGTGGAGATCATCCATGTAGCGCATCAGCAGACACCGGCAACCAAAGGATTGGTGCTGCGCATTACAGACCCGCGCCTGATTGAGAAGACTGGCGGTATTGTGCAAGGCATGAGCGGGAGTCCCATTGTGCAGGACGGGCGTTTAATCGGAGCGGTAACCCATGTATTCGTCAATGATCCCAAATCGGGGTATGGCTGCTTCATCGAATGGATGCTCAAAGACTCCGGTGTAGCTGAGCAAATAGAAGCTTCTCCCTACAATCTTAAGGCGGTTTAGCCTTAAGATTTTTTTGTCGAAGCTCAGCGATAAACATCGAAAGATGAAATAAAATAATTAATTATAATCCAACGCCGAAAAAAAATAAAGAAAAATAATTTTCGACAGAAGGATATTTAGAGTGCATGTCGAAAATGTAAGGGAGGACAGATAAATGCTAATTAGAAATCGCAGAGAAGAATAAGGAGGAAGCAGCCAGTGCAGAATATTGAAGTGTTGTTGGCCGATGATAATAGGGAATTTACAAACTTGCTTGCCGAATACATTACGGAACAGGAAGATATGACCGTTACAGGCATCGCCTACAATGGTGAAGAAGTGCTTCAAATGCTTAGCGGGGCAAGAAAAATTCCCGATGTACTAATCCTCGATATTATCATGCCGCATTTGGACGGACTCGGCGTTCTGGAACGCCTGCGTGATATGGATCTCAATCCTCAACCGAAGATTATTATGCTGACTGCATTCGGCCAGGAGAACATCACTCAACGTGCTGTGCAGCTTGGCGCCTCATATTATATTTTGAAGCCGTTCGACATGGAAGTTCTGGCCAACCGTGTGCGTCAGCTGGTCGGTGCACAGGGCAGCATGAGCAGTTCCCCGAACATGTCCAATTATTCCGGTTCAAGAGCATCGTCCAATAATAATGTTGTGCCGCTCTCCAAGGGCAAGAATCTGGATGCCAATATTACTTCGATCATTCACGAAATCGGTGTACCCGCACATATCAAAGGCTATCAGTATCTGCGTGAAGCCATTACGATGGTCTATAACAATATTGAAATTCTCGGAGCCATTACCAAAACGCTCTATCCTGCCATCGCGGAGAAGTTCAAGACCACTCCATCCCGCGTAGAACGGGCCATTCGCCATGCAATTGAGGTCGCCTGGACCCGTGGCAACATCGACAGCATCTCCCACCTGTTCGGCTATACCATTAATATCTCCAAATCCAAGCCAACTAACTCAGAATTTATTGCCATGGTAGCCGACAAGCTGCGCATTGAGCATAAGGTTGGCTGAAACGCTGGTGTAACGCGGAATGAGGACGGTAAATAGAACGTGTGTTCACGTCAACTATTACGTTCGTTGAACGGAGATTCCAATAAACTTATTGGGCGCGACTCCGTTAAACTTTTCGTATTCGCCAACGAATTGAGCGCGAGTTTATGGGACAGTTAACTATCGAAAGTTTAACGCATAATTGAGAAATATACAATGAAGCGCACGGCTCTGCGTTTAATATGGTGGGTTCATTACGGACCTACCGTAGCGGAGTCGTGCGCCTTTTTGCGTTCATGCCCACGAGTGGGTACGGATTTATTCCCGATAAGCTGGGAAAACTAGCGTTAAGGTTACGCGGCGTTAAAGGTGGAGCAGACGGCGCGAGAAAAGGCGGAAGCTGAATACAAACTCGTCCGCAATACACTTAACGCTGTCTACGATTAGCCTGCGACGGTAGAGTACGTAAAAGTTCCGGACACAGAAATGGCAGCTCGGCTCCGTATAAAAACGGGATCGGGTGCTTTTTCTATTTGCTGTTTTGTGGTAGCCTTTCGGTGACATAACGAGGAGGTTACACATATGGATTACAGGGAGAAAAGGAAATTAATACTCGAAGCGCGAGAGTCAAAGGAGACTCCGGACATGTACTCCGCAATAAGCATGTTCATAACATCACGTAAGATTAAGAATTTGACCGAGAATACAATAACTTCGTACAGCCAGGCGCTTACTAAATTCAGTGGCTTCTTGGACGACAATGGTATTGAAAAAATAAAAGATATCATTGTTGAAGACATTCATGAGTTTATTCAAACGAGAATGGATGACGGGAACAGCGCGCCGACGATTAACAAGTACGTGCGGAGCTTGCGGGCATTCTTTAACTTTCTCTGTAGCGCCGGGTATCTAATGGAAAACCCAATAGAATCGGTTGAGAAGCTGGCGGAGGAGAAGCGCGTTTTACGTACGCTAAACCGCGATCAAGTGAAGGCATTACTTGACATGCCCAATCGCGTGACGCCGGCAGGATACCGTAATTACGTGTTTTTGCTCTTGATCCTTGATACAGGTGTGCGTCTGGAAGAGGCGCTGACGTTCCAGGTTGAAGATGTACATTGGCAGGAACGAGTGATCAAAATTTTAGGTAAAGGGCGAAAGGAGAGATTCGTCCCGTTTAGCGATATACTCGCCGCCCACATGCGCGAATATTTGGAGCTGCGCGGTGCGACCGACTCTTCCGTTTTCTTTGTTAATATTGACGGGCAGCCGCTGAAACGGCGCACGATACAAGAGGAAATAGCGGATTACGGCAAACTGGCCGGAATAAAGGGCGTTCGCGTATCCTGCCACACATTGCGCTATACCTTCGCTAGAAACTACGTGTTAAATTCCGGAGATGTCGTGAGTTTAATGCGGATTATGGGACATAAGAGTCTGCATATGGCGCAACTATATACGGAGATGTTTCAGGCAGATATTTCTAAGCAACACGACAAATACTCGCCAGTCAGTTCAATGTTCAACTAACGGAATCAAGCCGGAAAGCCCACGCGGGCCGACCGGCTTTTTCTGCGTTCTACGCGGCATCCCTCCGGAAGTTAGCCGACCGTCCGAGCATCTCGTCGCGAATTTCCCGGTACCCGTAGCCGAGGCGCAGCAGCGAGCTTATGGCGGTTTCAACGTCGACAACGCTGCGCAGGTCCTCCGTACTAAACGCATCGCGGATATTCTCGTCGGGGCCAAGTCCGTATAGCTTGCGCAGGCCGACCGCGTCGGTATCGAACACTACGTGGTAAGCAAGATTCGTAAACCTAGCGTATTCGAACGGACTTCCGTCTCCGAATGTCTGAACGGAGTCAGTCAGCCGCCGGCGCTCCAGTTTCGATACTTCGCGATACAGCGCCCAGGCACGTTGTTCTTTGCTCGCGATCTGCTCTACGTTTAGGAGGTAACTGCGGACAGACCGGGCTACTTCGGATTCAGTGAGCAGCATTCCGATACGAAGGAGGCCTCGACGAGAGATGAGAGTTAAGGAACCTGCGTTTTTGAACTCTAGGACACCGTGTCCTAGAGTCTCGGTCTGCTCCTTTATCCGGGATAGCTCAGCCCCGCGTACAATTCTAATCTCGCTATACTCGTTAAACTCGGCCTTACTTCTTTGCAGAAGTTTGCGGACAGTCTCAAGAGGAGCTTCGTAAAAGTTCGCCGCCATCTCTACCGTAACCTCAAGTGTTCCCGCAAGTACCGGGATAGCCTTTACGCGTTCAAGCACGCTGTCCTTAAACACGTAGTTGTCTCTCATCGTCCGGCTCTCCGTTAAAATAATCTCGTCTTGTCCGTTCATATTATCCGCCCCTTAATGATATTTTGGTCGCGCAAATAAGCAGGCAGCGTTACCGCCCGCGTTTGATTACCGTGTATTTTGCGAGGTCCACGGTGAACCTCACAGACGCGTGTTCAACGTGCACATGCGCCTTAAATCCGATGGGTGAACGATTCGTTCAGACACGCATGATGTCGTGAATCGCGACGTCATGCAAACGAGGGTTCACGTTGAACCTGCGTCTCCTCCGTCGTAAAGGGCTGCGTGATTCCCGACGTCCTTGCGTACGATAGGACGCCCGGTCCCAGCGTCATTCTCCCGTCAGGTCTCCTTCACCATGCAGGAGAGCGCCGAGGTTAGGTGCACAGTGTCCCTAACCCCGTATGTGTCACGCCACACGCGGAACGCAGTCGTATTTCGCGAGCTCTCGCGCCAGGATCGCGTCAACCTCGTCGATTTCATCGTAGCGTATCCGGATCAGCGGTATTCCCCGGTTGAGACAGAACTCCGTTTTGATATCGTCGCGTACCTGCGTCCCATTGCGGCCGGCCACTCCGCCGAATCCGTCGACTTCCTCGAAGTGCTGAATACCGTCGAACTCGATGAAAAGCAGACCGCGCGTAGTCTGTACCGCGAAATCGAACGGGAGCGCACGCTTTGACCGGCAGAATCGCGCCCGGTACTCCGCCCCATACTGCAGGTCCTGCGCATCCAGGTACTCCCGGACAGCGCGTTCGCCCCGCGATTCCTTCCGAGCGGCCATTACTGCGCCCTCCCGAGCGCTGCAGCCGCGTCTATTACCGCCCGAATCTCCGGCGTGATCGGGAAATTGCGGGCCACCTTAAACCGCAGGCTGTCCGTGATCTTGCGTTTACCCACTTCGGCCATCGCTACGCATGAAAGACTGACGCCCAGCACCTCCGCGAAATCCTTCTGCTTAAACCCGTACGCCAGCCTTACCGCTTTCAGATCGTTCCCCGTCATTAAAATTCCTCCATTACGTAGTTTTTGGTGAGAAATTAAAAAAGAACCCGCAGGCTCCCCGTTTGTCTCACACTTACCTTATATGCAATAATGGGACAAATTTAGGCTCTTATCACAACGGTAAGATGTGTCCGTTTTTAGATGGGTGCGTCACAAACGTATTTTTATACATTTCTATACGAGATAATTCGGAGTGTTTGTCGGAGCCGCAACTGCCTCCGTTTACTCTACGTCTCCTTACGTATCCCCG
Organism: uncultured Paenibacillus sp.; assembly: GCA_927443375.1. Classification (GTDB taxonomy): domain Bacteria; phylum Bacillota; class Bacilli; order Paenibacillales; family Paenibacillaceae; genus Paenibacillus_AQ. Next base: position 6,345 of record CAKMKL010000310.1, read on the forward strand.
TTAAATCACCGTGAAATTAGCGCCTGTAATATCCGGGAGGGATAAATCTACCCTCACGCTATCAGAACGGCTATTTCAACGGTGATTCCACGGAGAAATGACGGAGGCCGAGCGGAGGGTAAGGTGGGGATCGCAGCAAACGGCGGAAACGGGGCGCAGCGGCCGCATCGGATACGGTTTTATCTTTTATGTTTTAAGATCAGCGCTGTTAGATATGTGTAATACAAGGCTTAATCCGCGCGTTTCCTGATATGTTCGGAACGGAATGCTCTTATCCGGTCCGTAACGAAGTTATGAACGTAGTGAATAACTGAGTTAATAGCTTTTAAGTTCTTGGGTCTTAAATCCTTTAAAGAACTTATGCAAGAATAGTACATTTAGCTAAAGCGTGTGGCGCGCCAATACTATTATGCGATGTATAATATGCGTTAATGTGTATATTAATGCACAATTGGACGCGCAGAAATATTTTACGGATCATTGCGAAGCCGGAACCGCGTATGTAAGATCACAAAAGGAAAGCGCCAGGCTACGGAATGATATCAGGTGTCCTGGCGCTTTTCGTCGTTCTATTAGGCGCTTAAGGGCAGCGCCTTCCCTGCCCGTTGATTTAACCGTGCAAAGCCTTCCGGAGTATATTCGTTAGGGCTGGCGTGTATCGCGCTGATTTGCCGCCGTAAACTTGCGTCGGGCAGGCAAGAGTTACCGGTTGATTGGCGAATGGCTGGGAATAAGCTACGGGACAGCGGTTAATTGGACGAAGGAAACAGACGCATGTTCAACTGATCAAAATTTAACGGTTGAACACGTTGAATCAGCGGACGGGAAGTACCGGCCGGCAATGGTCACAAGTACGCCAGCAATAACCGAACGCGCTGAACGTATACAAGCCGCACACGAGTCCGGACTTACTATCCGCGACATCGCGCAGCAAGAGGGCGTATCGGTCGGAACGGTTCATGCGGATTTAAAACGCGAGATTGTACGGAGTGCCGACGCAGAAATGAGCGATGAGGACACAGCGCACATTCCCGCCAAGCCAGCGATCGATATGCGCATCTTTGAGTTAATCGAGTACGCGGCGCGGACAGCTGCGGATATCGACCGCTATGCCTCAGTACGCCCACGAATTAGCCGCGTTAGATCCTTCCGAGGGTAAACGTAAGGGTACGGGTTATAACGCCTAATTCAACGATAAATCAACGGAAAGAAGACCGCTACCTATTCGGCGCGGTCCTCTTCGTCTATGTATTTTACTTATCAATAACGAGTAGTTCCGTAATATCATCTATGTCCAGAGCGTCGGCGATTTTAGCCAGGTGCTCCCTGTTAATACTATTTCTCATATTGTTCGACAACTCACTGATAGAAGCCTGACGTAAACCTGCCTTGGCTGCAAGTTCGGTCTGTGTAATTCCTCTGGCTCTAATAATCTCGTCCACTTTTACGCGTACTTTCCTCACGTTCTCACCATCCTTGAACCCATTATACCCAAAGAAAAACAAATCGTAAATCAACCGTTGACATTATACGAATATACGTATATTATGGGGTCAATAGGTTATACGATTATACGTATAAATTAATGGGAGGTTTCAAATATGCCTAATTTAATTTCAATCGCAGCCACTACTATAGAAGTTCCCTCGTATCCCGCCCGCGCTTGCTCTCGTACCGCCGTTCGTAACCGGCGCGCTGCCCTCAAATCGGCGCTATGGTCCGGCCTCAAGATCGTCGTCACACTGTCCGCTATCTTCATGAAGGAGCTGATCCTATGAACCTCCGTATCACCGTAGTATCCGAACACAACGATCCGCTCGATCCTATCAACGGACACGTCCGCTATGAGTACGCCGGCGTGCTGGTCGCTCCGGATTACGCGTTTTATATCGACAAGGACTTCCCGACGGTCGTACTCGAACGTGTGAGACTCGCCAGCAACGGAGAGTACCATTCGACAGGCGGTCCGGGCGCAGTCGGCTTCGATCTTCCGGTAGACGACGTAACGTTCTTTGATCGCATCACGGAAATGTCCGCCGTCGAGCTTCTGGCCGCGCTGGTTCGGCGCAGTAAGGAGGGCGCTTAGTGAAACAAATCGCCATCATTGACCATTTCGGCGGACTCGACTTCCGCATTATCCCCGGCTACCTCGCTGACCGCAATCACGCCGTCTATACGCAGGACGGCCGCCTGTTCCTTGTCCGTGTCGAGCGCGTGTATCAAGCTGGCTCCGATCTTTACATTGAGGACCGCAGCACGGCGGTTATAACGCTGTCAAATCGTTGCACGTTCAACGAAATAGCGCAGATCGTTGCGCGGCTGCAGGGTATGACCGCCTGGGAGTTTCTTACGCAAGATGTCCTTAACTTCCCCGGCCAGCAGTACGACTTTCATATGATATGATCCGCCTGACGAGCGCTTTTGCGCCTTGGGCCCGATGGATACGGGCCGAAACGGATACCTCAAATCTGAGGGCTCTGTCGCGGAAATCCGCGTAATACCTGCGCTGGAACTCAACGGCGACTGACACCGGAACGAAGGGCTTAATTAACCCGAGGTACTCGCGAGAGAAAAGAATCGGCGTCGCTAATCATGTAGGGCCCTGAGGGACAATAGGTTGAATGATCCGGCGCGGGTTGAATCACGGGTTTCCGCACGCACTCACAAATAGATATCTACGGGAGGTTTCAAAATGAAAACAATCCTCACCTACGTACGGTCCGGCACGAAAGGACGCGTATCGCTCACGCTGGAAGGCGCAGGAGCCCCGCAGCGCGCACTTGTATCCTGGTCTACGTTTATCGTCACGTTCCCCTATGTTAGTCTCCGTTCTATGACCGGCGAAATCCCGGCCACATCCGCACAACTCCGGCAGCTCGGCTTTGACGTTGCCGACGCCGCACCAATCGCATTCGAGGCGTACACCGAACAGGTAGCGTACAGCCCCGGCCCTCATGGTAATCTCGTCGTCTCTCTCCTTGAAACAAACCAAGAACTGATTATTAATCCTCGTGCTTTCCGTCGTATCACCGGTGTATCTGATCGCGCCTACATGGGCAGCGTCAGTGTTACCCGCGAGCAGGCCGCCGCTATTGGCTTTATCTTCCCGCCAGTCGAAACGGAGGAACCTATTCATGCCGTCGCAATCTAAGTATCCGCGTATTAATGTCCGCTGGATTCCGGAAGACGGCAGCATGGGGCCGGAAACATTTAACGGAATTCTCGTACCAGGCGGCGCGCTTTACCGTGTGCAAGACGGCAATGCATCGCTCGGCATCGTTGAGCCTACGGAAGAACCCGGCGTGTACCGGCTTGTAGGCGCAGACCTTACGTTACTGAATAAAGGCTCTTTGTCAAAACTTGCGCAGCACCTTACGGAAATGTCCGGGCTGCAGCTTTTGCTTAGTATCGTACCGCACGTTCTCTGTCCGGAAGAGATTCCGATGGAGGTGATTCTATGAAGTGGAATAAGAGAATAGTGCGCCGGGACCGTAGACGCCTTTACGTGCTACAGTCCGGAGACACATACGCAGAGATTAAGCTGCGGCCGCAAGGTGTACGGCTTGGGTAACGGAGGACGTCCTCCGATCTGCCTTCGATGATGGCGCTCGAACGCCGGAGAAGCTGACGTCATTTTAAATGATGGTATTACCGGACCGTCTTCACGCCAACGATTGACGTCCGTAGTTTAAACTGATACTCATGTCCGCGCCTACCGGTTGCAGCCGGTTGGAATGCCACGCGGATACTCTGACGCTCCAACTTTGGATAGTCAACTCAGGTGCATCGTGCACCTAACCCGTACTGTCAGCGCCAAATGACGGATCGCCATGCGGGATTATAAAGACCTTCTCAGCGCCGCCAAGCGTCACAACGTAGTGCGTCAACACTACGCGTAACAACCGTATACAGCGCCAACTGCTGCGGATCATGTCCGGTCGTCTACGCCAATAGCGGCCGGATTTACTATCGTCAATTACTGTACCTGCGTGCTTGGCCGCGCACAGGCTACGTTAACATATAGCGGCTGGCTACCGCCTTGTATCGTGGGCAACCTCGGCCGGGAAACCGGGAATCGGGCAACGGGGTTGTCCTTGTTTTGTTTATACCGAGTAATACGGAGGATGAGAACATACGTTTCATAATTTATTGATGTTCACAATTTATACACAATTATCGAAAAAGGCATGCGGCAGTTTGCGAAATTAGCGTCCTTATATATAGTATAGGTATTTTATTTTCCGGAGACGGTGCGGGAGAGGAAAGTGTACACCTATATTAACGCATACGTGTGCGGGACAGCGCTGTGCCTGTAAGTAATACAGTAGAAGGTGCGCGAGGCCGAAGTCATTACGGATATTTTAACGTAACGGTGCGCGAAGCCTCGCAGACTACGATTAATAAAATAGGAGGAGTTTAGCGTAGAAGGTGCGCAGTACGACCGCTGGCCGGTGTCAATATTAGTATACGGAAGGTGTACGAATCGTATGAGTACGTCGGCTTTTAATATAGAGGTTGTACGTTTTGCGATTGGCCTACGTTATATCAATTGAAAGTGTGCGAAACGTAGTCGGTCGGCACCATATATAGTAGGTGCAAAATTTTACTCCGAAGTGTGCGAACGAAGGGGTGAGCGGTGTATTTAATAACGACGTTGTTGTGCGGAGAGCCTTCCGGCTCCGTTGAAGTAATTGAATGCAGAAATATATTTCCGTAAAAGTGTGCGGGAAGGTGGTCGGGTGTCGTCTTTATAAGTAGGAGCCGGATGAATATCGTCGAGAAATTGCGGTAAGTCTTGCAGACTACGGATATATAAGTAAGCACGTGGTCGTCAAGAGTGTGCGAAATGACTTCCGGCTGCATTGAAGTAGGTAGACAGCGACAGAGTCGCTTTAACTATAAGCAAAATAAAACGAAAAAGGAGACGATTTAATGAAAACAACACCAGTAGTAACCGACGCGAAGGTAGTATGTCCCATAAGTTGGTCAAACATGGCGATAGTCGACTTTACCCTTGAGGGTGAGACTGAAACATTCGGTATGAGGTTTTACACTTATGACGGTCAAGAGGTTAGCGCACTCGTCTATTTTCACCCCTACCTAAATAAGTACATTGATTCCGACAATGATACGGGCGAACTAATGCCTCAAATTATGAAAATTCTTGAAGGCAAAGGCGAGTCGCTTTTCGAACCTGGAGGACATTGGGGTAAACCGCTAAATTAAAATAAAACGAGAGGAGGTAGGGGCATGAGTCCGGTCAATAATATTATCTTTCCGCCCAGCCCTTTCGGGGAGTCGACGTTCACACTCGGACAAACAGCGCTGGCGCTCGGCTGGGATGAGCGTACTATGCGCGAGTTCCTTTACAGACGTAAGGTGCTGCGTAAGTTCGGCCTGCCGTTGCAGCGCTATATTCCGAAATACTTCGTTATCCACGAGTTCGAGGTAACGGAGACTCCGGAGACGCCGTTCATGATGCGCTATACCGGCGTAACAGCGGAGGGCGTCGCGCTGATCCGCCGAGTTCGTAGTGGTGAGGACGTGAACGTGCGGAGTATAGTCGGCGATATCGACGTGATTGCGGCTTAATAAATTCAGACAAAAGGAGTCGGTAATTATGCTAGAACAAGTCACTAGGGAAGAGTTCGTTTCAAAAATGTCAGAGGGACCGTGGGCAAGCAAGGGGGCAGGTTTCCGAACGTTGAGACTCGCGGAAGGCATATCGGTTCGGGGTATCGCAAATTCCCTCGGTGTCAGCGACTCCACTATTCGCAGGTTCGAGTCGGGCAAACCGGTAATGGCAGCGCGTCTCCTAGCGAATGCTTATACGCTGGCGTTAAACCTACACGATGCAGGAAAGCTCGGGTTCAAGCCGCAACACACGTCGTACAGCGTGGCAGAGACGGGGGCGACACTGTTTATCGAGGAGCTCGAAGCGTCAATCGCGGTCCAAGTGACGCGCATCGGCGGGGAAGAGGTCGCGGTGTTTGATACGCAAAATTACGATGTTAACCGCAAGGCGGCTATTGCGCTATGTACTGCTATGGGTGAACGGTTCTACTACTACGATATTTAAAGGAGGGTGCAGATGAGCGCAACAACGATCGAACAGCCGACCGTAATTGCATACGTACCGCCTTCGTCACTCACGGAGCATCCGGAAGCCTGGCGTATACCCGAGATGTCTCCGGATGAATGGGCGGACTTTAACGAGAGCGTCCGTAGCCGTGGTGCAATCACAGACCCCGTATTCGCGCTGCCGGACGGCCGTGTATTTGACGGGCGGCATCGGCTAAGAGCGGCAAA
>CAKMKL010000311.1 GCA_927443375.1 uncultured Paenibacillus sp.
TGCTTGCCCAGTATTTTGGGAATGAACAGCAGCAGTACAACCGATAGAATTGCCCGGATCAAAATTATCCGAACTAATTGCTCCGCTGTAATCTTCTAACAAACCAGATGATCATCAACCCGCCGATAACAAGCCCCAGCAGACCTTCTCCGTTAATCAGAATCAGCCTGCCCCCGACTATACCTTGCTGATTCGTATAAATATCGCCGAGCACTGCCGTATTTACAACATTCCAGACCGAATGAAAGAACAGCACCGGCACCAGGCTGCCCGATAAATAGTAGCAATAGGAGAATGCAAAATTAACGGTAAACACAACACAAGCCTGAATGGCACACAGCAGCAGCGGATGACTCATTCCGGTTGCCTGGGCCAGGAGAAAAACGGCTGGAACATGATACAACGCCCATACTGCCCCCACAATAAGCGTCGCCTTTATCTTTCCGTGCTGCACAGTGAGCTTCGGAAGCAGATACCCCCGCCAGCCATATTCTTCCCCTAACACCGCGAACAGATTGACGATAATCATGATCACCATTTTTATGATTCCTCCGGTATCGGGGAGTTCATCAGACTTAAACGTTCCGATCCCGAGCAGCTTCGAGAAAACCGCACACAGCAGCACTAAGCCTATAGGATAACCAATGCCAAATAACAGAGCTTTGAGGTTCCCTTTGTTTTTGCCAGTGATCCGTTCTTTCAACAGAAATTTCCTAAAGCCTACAGCGATAAGCGCCGGAATAAACATAATGATTGAAAAATATTTCACACCTACAGCCGGGTCAATGAATAAAACTGCAGTCACGATCCAGGCGGTCAACAGTACGGTAATTGAATACAAAGTTTCAGCTTGAAGCCGCGATATACCATTTCTAATCATAAGTGAGCACTCCCATTAATATATATTTCCCTCTCATCACCCTCTCATTGTATTGCCGTAAGCGATTTGCAGAAACAGACTTTAGTAAGCATTGTGATTATGACTTTAGTAATCTATTACTCCTCTTGAACAAACAGGTATAATGTAAAAGGATGGAATTCATAAGGCGGATGTGATCTGTTGTGGATGTATATGAGCCCCTAAAAAACAAACCGGCAATTCTGATGTTGGTCTTCCGGACCGCAATTACTCTACTGGTATTATATGAGATCCTGATGCAGCCCCATCTTTCCACAGAAGCGCAAGCGGCTTACACTGCCGGGATTCTGCTTATTCAATTAAATGATTATTTTCGGATTCGCCTCTATCTTTTCTTTAGAAACAACCGGATGCTGTACTTTGGATCTATGGCTGCGAGCATCGCCGGAATCGGCCTATACATGGTGCAGTTCGACAGCTTGGCTACAGATGTCTATTTTATCTTCCCGGTTATCGAAATGTTCCTGTACAGCAGCAAGATTCAGCCCGGTTTATTGGTTTTTCATATGGCCGTCTTCTGGTATACGCTAATTCAGCTTAAAGCTGATGTTACGCATTCTCTCTTCGCTTATCTGGCCATGCTGCTGCTCGCCTATCTGTTCCGCAGCAACAGTCTGCAGAAGAAGAAGGGCGAGGCCTTAAATATTGAGCTGTCTGAAGCCAATGCCAAGCTTAAAGAGATTACCATCGCCCAGGAACGAACGCGGATTGCCCAGGAGCTGCATGATTCCATCGGACATGGGCTTGTCTCACTAAAAATGCATCTGGAGTATGCCGGGAATGTAGCGGACGTGAACCCGCAAAAAACGAAGGAGGTTATCACCAAAGCTCTCGCCATTTCACAGGCAAGCATTGATGATCTCCGGAAGGCTGTCGCCGTGCTGAAGTCGAGCGCCTTAAACGAACGGATGGAGCTTCAGAAGTCCCTGAACCAGATGATCAACAGTATACAAGTGAAGGGACGGCTGGCGTTTACATTTGATTTTGACGACGCTGTGGAAGTGGCCACCCCGGATATTAAACATGCGATTTACAGCACGGTGCGGGAAGCGGTAACCAACGGGTTGAAGCACGGCAAGGCTCAAGCCTTTTATATTGAAGTAAAAAAATGCAGGGGCATTATCCAGGTGGTTGTACAAAATGATGGCGAGGCCTGTAATCATCTGCAGAAGTCGCACGGCATCCGTGGTATAGAGGAACGGATACACTCCCTGGAGGGAACCGTCCAGTTCTTTTCTGCCCATGACCGCAGCTTTGCAGTCACCGCCGAAATTCCATATGTCGCAGCCAAGGAGCTGGTATAGGTGATTGAGATCCTGATTGTAGATGACCAGGGGATCGTAAGAGACGGATTAAAAATGATTTTGGGCTTATATGAGGAGATTGCCATCGTGGGCGAGGCTGCTAACGGAGAAGAGCTTCTTACCCTTTTGCAGATCAAGGTTCCTGACGTTATTCTGATGGATATCCGAATGCCTGTTATGAACGGTATCGAGGCTACGGCAATCGTGAAACAGCTCTATCCCGGGGTGAAGGTCATCATCCTGACCACCTTTGATGAAGATGAGTATATCTTCGACGGTCTGAGAAGCGGTGCTGACGGTTATATTCTCAAAGACTCTGATTCCAAGGATATCATCAAATGTATCAGGGCCGCTAACGAAGGCAATCTCCTGCTCCACCCGCAGGTAACCACCAGAATTGTGAATGCCCTGCATGCCATACCTCCCAAGCCGACAGAGCAAGCCGCAGCAAAACCAGATATACGCCAGCTGTTGACGCCGCGGGAAATGGATGTAGCCGAACAAGTGATGCAGGGAAAGAGTAATAAGGCGATCGGCCAGGCTCTATTCGTAACGGAGGGTACTGTTAAAAATTATGTATCCCATATCCTCGACAAGCTTCAGCTGAGCAGCCGCAGCGAACTGATCCTCTATCTCCAGGGAAAATAGACTTCATAACTTACATAATTCCAATCCAATTTAAGGTGGTTTCTTCCTATGGCAATTAAAGCGGTATTATTCGATTTCGACGGGACGCTTGCCGATACGCTGCCGTTATCATTCACGGCCTTTAGAACCGTGTTCCAACAATACGAGAATAGGGTTGTAACCAATGATGAGCTGGTGGCGATGTTCGGCCCGACTGAAGAAGAGATCATTGAAGCTAACTTTAGCAATAAAGCTGCTGTGCCTCAGGCTGTTCAGGATTATTTCTCGATCTATGAAGCCGGCCATGCCGGAGAATCGGTCCGGAATCAGGAGATTGCCGGTTTGCTGCAATGGTTGAAGGATCAGGGCATCAAGACTGCGGTGATTACCGGCAAAGGAAAACAGGCTTACCTGATCTCCTCTGAGGCGCTGAACATGCGGGGAATCTTCCAGCTGGCGATTACTGGTGATGACGTGGAGAAGCCCAAGCCTGACCCGGAGGGCATCCACAAAGCGCTGGATATCCTGGGCATAGACCCGGCAGACGCTGTGTTCATTGGCGACAGCAACGCCGATATTCTCGCCGGCAAAGCTGCCGGACTGCGAACCTACGGCGTACGCTGGCTGTCTACTTATCAGAGCCAGACTTACGAGGTGGAGCCGGATGGAGTGTTTAGCCACGTCTCTGAATTTCTTGAGCTGCTGGCGGAGGACCGCAGGTAGGTCAGGCACACAGTATATGGAAGAGACCGCAGCCGTGCTGGCTGCGGTCTCTTTGCTGCCCAGAAAAAAGTAAAATCCGGCCTGTTTATGTAGAACAATCGTTCACGGCTTCACTCACCTTTACTCGCAATAGCACTTTGTTTAGCGAATGGGCACCACCTTTGTCACCCGTGCAGGGAGTCGCTTTCGAAAGGCGAATTGTTAATAGCAAAATACCCCAAGCGGAGGAATCGAAATGGAAATGTACAAGACCAAGGAAGTTGCAGAGCTGCTGTCCGTCAGCCAGACCACGATTAAACGTTGGGCCGCCATGTTCCCTAATGTCTTTCCAAAGGACCGGTTTGGGCACTATATCTTCTCCCAGCAGGAAGTTAGCCAGCTAAAATCGATTAAAACCCGCATCGATCAGGGGGAAACCCTGGACCGCATTACGCTGACGGGCCACAAGCAGCAGCCTGCAGGGCCGCTGCAGAGCACACGGCCGGTGCAGGCAGAGGATAAACCGATGCATGAAGTGTGGTCCCGCATCACGCAAATCGAACACTCGCTGGACCAGAAAGCGGACGAGGTGGTCTCTGTACAGCTGCTCCGCCAGCGCGAGGAGCTTGAAGACCTGCGCCAGATGATTCAGCAGCTGGCGTTATCCATAGAAACGATACAACAGCCGGGACTCCAGGCAGCCGCAGCCCATGAAGAGCTGCATCCCGTTGCCGCCGCCAAGCTGAAGGCTCCACCTAAGAAACGCAGCCTGCTGCGTACTTTATTCTCGCTGTGAAGTGCAATCAGCCCAGGCCCCCTAAATACGGGATCTGGGCTGACTCTATGTTACTCCTGCTGCTGCAACAAGCTCTGGGCTGCCTCCACTAACTGCTCTTTGGTCATCGACACGGAGTCCGTCTGGACATGATAAGCTACGGACTTGTCTCCGGTTTGACTGAGCCAGGTCACGTCCTGATGGACAGGGCTTTGCCCGAACAGCGACTGATCATTCTTCAAATAATGTGCGGTTATTCCGCCGATCTGGGCATCTTCAGAAATAATCCCGGGAGGACTTAATTGAAGGATTGCGGGATTAATATCACTTCTGGCAATTTGCCAGGTTAAATAAATCGTGTCGCTGGCTGCATTGCGGTATACAGAAGTATAGGTAGCCACAATATCATCAGATGCTCCGGTCTTGCGCCACAGCATCTCACTTCCCGATTCCTTGCCCTCGGCCTTCAGCTCATCCAGAATAGCGTAAGCATCCTTCCCTAAAGTAGCCTGGAAAGGTGAGGTCTCCATGCCTTCGGCCAGATGATAGCTCCCAAGCAGGGTTTCGGGAAGCTTCTCCTTAACACCCTGCTGCTGCAGGGCCGTTTTCCAAGTCTCTGCCGGAATAAGCAGCGGATTATTGATGCCAAAGACAACAGGTGTCCCGTCTACCTCCAGGTCATAATCCCGAAGATATACGACGGCTGTTTCGCCGGGACTTAATTGTGCCTTCACTTGCTGCAGGGAACCACGGATCTTCGCCACATCCTCTTGCTTGAACTCCAGCTGCTGCTCAGTCCGGTTGCTGACAGACAGCTTCCCGTGATCAGAGAATAGCTGCTTGCCGCCTGCATAGCCGAATCCGCATACTAGGATAAGAATAAGCGCAACCACGACGAACTTGGGCATTTTACTTTTTTTAAACATTAATGGTTTTCCCCTTTGTTGCATCACCTGCTGCCTGTATTCCGCCGCAATCCGGACATCGAGGCCAGAAGGACACAACCGGGAATCCCGTTCGAATTCCTCTGCCAGCCGCTTCTCAATAGACAAAGCCATCCCCCTCCTTTCGTACATCCTGCCCGTCGAACCTGCGGCGTAATTGCTTAAGCGCATGATGATGCCTGGATTTTACAGTGCCTAACGGAATCTTCAAGAGCCTGGAAATCTCCTCTAGAGAGCAATCCTGATAATAGCGGAGGACAATAACCTCCTTCAATTTGAGCGGTAGCGTCTGGAGGACCGGCAGCAATTCCAGCTGGTCATCCAGCGCCGTGAACCGCAGCTCTGCTGCAGAACCCGCCGACCTCGGAGTGCTGAGCTTCAGCTTTTCCGTAATCCGAAAGAGACGCCATTCCCTCCGCTTCCAGCCCCGCACCTGCCTGACAATCAAACCGCTGAACCATGAGCCGAAATTCTGCTGGGGATCATACTTATGCGCACTTCTAAAGAGCTCAAGATACACCTCGCTCATAATATCGCTGACATCCTGTTGGCGGGGAGCGAGATAGCTGATGAAGCGGTAAGCATGATCCCGTGTAGCTTCGTAAACGATCTGGAAAGCTTGTTCATCTCCCTGGCTCATCCGGATAAGCCACGGGGTTAAATCTAAGTCCTTCATAAGGCCGGCCTCCATTCAGGTGTTACAACGGATATTGGCTGGGTGGGGGAAAAAGGTTCAAATGGGCAGGTGAAAAAAAGGAAAAAGCACTCTACTCAATCCCACCAGGCGTACAAACGCGGTTTCGCTATAATTTCATCTGTGGTAGCACAAAAGCTGAGGAACTCCTGCTTTACACGGCGGGGCACAAAATGTTTGGGAACAACCAGCGTGTCTAATGACACCCCATAATCTTTCTATGTATTTACTTTCAATAAGCGCCCTTTGTAGCACTCCACTCCCCCAGAATGCCTAATAGCTCGTCCCTTGTTCAACATTTCTATTGAAATTGAAATCGCCCATGTATATAGTGGGAAAACCTCCACCTAAACCTTTCAGTTTCACTGTAAATCAGACTTTAAATGGAAAACCTCCATCTAAATTCCCGGAAAATGCCTATTTGGAGATGTATGTAAGGAATTAGCGGGATAATTTCCCGCTAGAGTGTCTCTCTGTCCCTTCTCGTGATAATTAGATGGAGAAAATCCCACTACTATGCCTACACAAAGTTCAACAAGCCTGTGCCTCTCAAGGAGCGCCTTTGGGACGAGCCACACTGCTTCCATGCTTAAAATTAGTTAGTTTATTCTACATCACAGCTTGCCGCAGGCAGGCCAAGAAGGAGCCGCTTATGTCTGTCCTTGAAATCATTCCCTGGATTGCCGCTTCCGTAGTTTTGCTGTCCGTGGTGTGGATTGTGCTCGTAAGCTGGAGAAACGGGATCTCACCGATGCCCACTTCCAAGTCTGTCCGGCTGGCAGTTGCCGCAGAGGTGAACCGGATTCCGGGGTACGGCAACATCATCGAGGCGGGTTCGGGGTGGGGGACACTGGGGCTGGACGTCATCCGTCATTGTCCCGGCAAAAGGCTGACCGGTATTGAGAATTCCAGCCTGCCTTTGTGGTTTTCTCAGCTGCATACTATACTGCTCACCCGGTTCCTGCCGGCAGCCGGCAGCCGGGAGAGTCTGCGTAACAGGGTTTATTTTAAACGGGGAGATATTTATAATAGCTCCTATAGCGATGCCGGCATTGTACTCTGTTATTTGTTCCCTGGAGCAATGGTACGGCTGGCGGAGAAATTCAAGCAGGAGCTGCCGCGCGGCGCAGTGGTGATCAGCGTCTGTTTTGCCCTGCCGGGCAGGCAGCCTATCCGTATTCTAACCTGCAAGGATCATCTGCGGACCAAGGTGTATGTGTATCAATACTAAGCTTCACTCTGTTCTTACTGCTCTGGAGCGAAATCCGCCGAAGCCAGAACTACAGAGGTCTCGATTTGCCGCTCCGGGATATCCCAGTACTTTTGCAGGAGCATCTTCTTCTCATTCGCGGTAACCAGAGTAAATCCGTTCTTAACATAAAAGGAGATTGCCCAGGACGCAGCTTCCCAGGTGCCGATCAGGATAGGCTTCTCCGTAAGGGAAATAATATGTTTTAACAGGGAGGACCCGATGCCGCCTTGACGCCGGGCTGTTCGGACATACGCATGCCGGATCAATGCCACCTCGCCTTTATCCTGAATGCCCATCACCCCCACAAGCTCCCCGTCCTCTTCGATCCCCCAGAAAACAACCCCATTCTCAATCTCATGGCCCAGCTCTTCCCGGCTCATATACGGCTCGTGATACCGGTCAGCTGGAATAACCCCCTGGTATGCCTTGGCTGCATCGTTAATAATCCGGTACATGGTATCCTCATCTTGTTTCCCGCATAATCGAATCATTCTAGCCCTCCTCTGTGTGGGTTTAACTTGTCCTTTAGCTAACTGAAGTTTTTCTAGACAACTGTATTCTCCTTATTTTATCAGATCCCCTCATTACAGGAAAATAATTCTAAATCCAACTCATGGACTTCTCCGGGGTAGGCTCAAGGTATTTCCGGCAAAAAACCTCCGCCCATAAGGGCGGAGGTTCGGGTAACAATATTGGTCTATTGCTTAAACTGCTTATTGCTTATTCGCCAGGAAAGCGTCGATCTGCGCTTGCAGCTCGGTCTGGATTTTCTCAACACCAGCCGCTTTCAGCTGCTTGTTCAGGTCTGCAAGGCCTTTGTCGATATTGTCGATTACGCCGTATTCGAGCGGAATAGCGTAGCGGAGCATTACATTGCCGACATTGGCAATTTCCGTTTTCACTTTGCTGTTGTCGAATACGAAGGTTTCCAGATCATAGTGATAGACTTCAGCTTCCCATTTTTTAACGAAGTCGGATGCTTCCTGCGGGAAGGCTTCATTGTCGCGGTTAAGCGGCGAGTTGAAGTTCCAGTTGGAGAAGCCGGTATAGTTCGGGTTCTTGTCGAGTGCTTTGTATTTGTCATCGCCAACCGGTTCATAATGTACGCCGCTGATCCCGTACATCATCAGGTCATGCAGCTGTTTATCATTCTGCATCAGATTGATGAACATCAGGGAACGTTCCACATTCTTCGAAGTGGCATGGATCGATGTACCGTTCTGTGTCGAGATCGCTACCGATTTCTTCTTGCCCTGGTTGATATCAGCCAGTGCTACTTCATAAGGCGAATTTTCTTGGCGCATCAGCGCCATCAGTGCACCAAGGGTACCGTTGTTGTGTGTAATCGATGCGGTTTTGCCTGCTTTGAAGTCTGCCTGATGGTCGTTTTTGCTGTTCAGCACGTTTTTCGACCAGGCATTGTTATCCGCAAGATCCTTGTAATAAACCAGCAGATCTTTGAATTCCTGTGTTTCATACACGTTGAATACTTTGCCTGCCGGATCGTCTAATTTGAAGGCAAACGGAAGGTCAAGGTCGAACATATTCCATTCGTTCTGCTGCTTCAGCAGGACACGGTCCAGGTTATGATATTTCCAGTCGCCTGTTTCCGGTGTGAACGGGGTTACACCCTTTTCTTTTTCAGCAATAGTCTTCAAGTAAGTAGCATACGATTCCGGGCTGTTGATTTCAGGAAGATTGTATTTCTTGCGCAAATCCTCACGATACAGGATCATCTTCTCTACCGATTCGCCTCTGTTTTGCGGAACCATGTACAGCTTACCGTTAACCTTGGCCTGATCCCAGCTTACATCGGACATAGCGGCTACCGTCTCCGGCATGTATTTATTAAGCAGCTCATCCGTCAGTTCCAGGAATCCGCCTTTCAGCGCCTGGTCATTGTAGCCGGCCCAGTTCGCCGAATAGATGAGGTCGAAATCTTCATTAGCCGCGAGCTTCAGCGGATATTTCTGCGCCCAGTCGGACCAGTCCAGGAACTCGCCTTCTACAGTCGCATTGATCTTTTCCTTCAATACTTTGTTGATTTCTGCAAAAACACTATCATAATCTACCGGCTTAGGTCCCACAAAAATCATTTTCAGCTTCACTTCTTTGGATGTATCGATGGCATCTGAAGCTGCAGGATCTGTCGCATTCCCGGTGTCTGTAGCGGTATTTGCTGCATTATTGGTAGCCTCTGCCGGTGCATTGGCATTGTTATTACCGCCGCCGCATGCACTCAGAATCATAACGAAGGTTAAAACGAGCGCCAGCAACATCATTCTATTTCTTTTTAGCATCTCAAGCCTTCCCCCTTGTAGTTAGATATGAAATCTATTGATAAACCGGGTATACCCGGGTTCATCCTTTCACCGCGCCAATCGTTAAGCCTTGGACAAAGTATCTCTGCACGAATGGATAAGCCAGCAGAATCGGCCCCGTTGCCACGACGGTCATAGCCATCTTGAGGCTCTCGGTCGGAATCGCAGTGGTTACTACAGCTCCGGCACCCATCATTGCTTTGCGCATACCATCCATATTGCCCAGCATCTTGTACAAATAATACTGGAGCGGCATCAGCTTCTCATCGGATATAAACAGCAGGGCATTGTACCAGTCATTCCAGTAAGCCAGGGCAAGGAACAATCCGATGGTAGCGAGCGCCGGCTTCGAGAGCGGCAGGATCAGGCGGAGGTAAATCTTGAAATCGCCCGCACCGTCAATTTTAGCCGATTCGATAATCGCCTCCGGAATGCTGCTCATAAACGACTTCATAACAATGATGTAGAAAACGTTGAGCATCATCGGTACGATTAAGGCCATTGGTGTATCCTTCATGTTGAGATAGTTGACAATGAGCAGGTACCATGGAACCAGCCCGCCGCTAAACAGCGTCGTAAAGAAGAAGAAGAAGGAGAACTTATTACGCCATTTGAAATCTTTACGGCACAGCACATAAGCAGTCATCGATGTCAGAAACAGGCCCAGCAGCGTACCGGTTACCGTAACCCCAATGGTTACCAGGTAGGCATTGATCATTTCCTGCGGGTATTTAAACAGAATGCTATAAGCCTCGGTAGAGAAGGCCGTCGGTATAAACTGGTAGCCATCCGTTACGATCTTCGTTTCTTCCGTAAGGGATGAAGATACGACAAGAATAAACGGGAAGATACATAAAACTGCGAGTATGATCAGGGATACATAACCAATGCCTGAAAATATTTTACGATCAAGCTGTTTCATATCGTTACCTCCATTATAGAAAACTAACTTCGTATGCTCCTAGAAAAGGGCGCGGTCTTTGTCGTACTTGCGGACAGCGTAGTTTACAGTCATGATGGTCACGAATCCGAGCACCGATTGGAACACGCCAGCCGCAGCCGACATCCCTATATCATTGGAAGTAATCAGCGATCTGAATACGAAGGTATCGATAACGTCTGTCGAAGAGAACAGCAGCCCGTTGTTGCCGACCATGTTGTAGAACATTCCGAAATCTCCGCGGAAAATGTTCCCGACCGCCAGCAGCACCAGAATAATAATCGTCGGGTACAGATTCGGTATCGTCACTTTCATAATTCGCTGGAAAATGTTGGCGCCGTCAATTTCGGCCGCTTCGTACATCTCGGTATCGATCCCTGAAATCGCGGCCAGGTACATTACTGTACCATATCCAAGACTCTTCCAGGCAGCTACGATTACCAGAATATATGGCCAGTAGGCAGGTGTATTGTAAATATCGACAGGCTCAAGGCCGAGGCCCCGAAGCAGCGCATTCACTGTGCCGATATCATAGTTGAGCAGGTTATAGGCAATCGCGCCGACAACGACCCAGGAGATAAAATAAGGCAGAAACAATGCCGATTGCGTGATTTTGCGGAACCATTTGCCCCCGACCTCGAACAGCATAATCGCGGCAAAGATCTGCAGAACGTTATTCACCGTAATAAACGCTATGTTGTATAGTGCTGTATTTCGTGTGACCCGCCAGGCATCCCCTGATTCAAAGAAAAAGCGGAAATTATCCAGCCCGTTCCAGGCGCTTCCGAAGATCCCTCCGGCGTAATCATATTTCTTAAAGGCAATTACGATACCCGCCATCGGGATATAAGCAAACAGGAGAAAAAATGCAACTGCCGGTGCCAGCATCAGTAAGAGAACCTTGTAATTTTTCAAATCGCTCCAGAATGTATGCCCTTTCATTTCTGCACCCCTCTCTTCTCTATATGTCTATTATAAGAGGAGGCGGGCGGCAGGATAATTCAGCGAAACAACTAAACCTAATACTAATTCAACGATTCGACAAAAAAACGAGCCCCTGTTCCGTCTGGAATAGGGGCTTGTCCAACTTATTCAAATTTTATGTTTCTTCCGGTACTCACCGGGCGACATTCCCATATGCTGCTTGAACTGACGGTTGAAATAAATGATGTTTTTATAGCCGGCCTGCTCCGCAATCTCATACACTTTTTTGGTCGGATCCTGCAGCAGCTCACATACCCATTTCATGCGGAGTTCACCAACGAAGTCGCTGAACAGGCTGTTCGTTTCCACCTTGAACAAATGGCCCAGATAGTTGGGGGTGAAGTCGAAATGGGCGGCGACCTCGTTTAAGGTGATCTTTTGGTCCAGTCTGTCCTTCACATATTCTGTGATTTCATCGATCAGCTTCCGCTTCTGCCGCTGGCGCTTCAAATACAGCCGCTCCGACAGCTCGAAGAATCTTCTCCGCAGCCAGGACAGGATATCATGCACCGTTTCGAACTGGAACAGTACAAAAGGCTGATGGGATTCCCAATTCAGAATCTCGTACAAATGCTCATTCATCTGCCGAAGATCAGCATGAAGCTTGGAGGTGATCCGGATAATGATATCGTAAATGTCGTTTATCTGGGAGAGCGGGCTGTCCCCGGCAAACAGCTGCAGCAGACAGTCGTCAATCGTGGTCAGATCATAGTCGAGCATAGCCTTAAGCATCCGGTCCACAATTTCCTCTAAATCTGGAGCGATTCTCTCCTTCGGGTGCCACTCCGAGGCATCCTGGATGAGCCGGTTTTTGCCGACAATCCATTTAATGCTGAGTGCAGCCTGGGCCTGCCGGTAGGAATCATGCAGCTTGACCGCTTCTGTGGTGTACATCCCTCTTCCAATCGTAATGGAGCAGTTAAACTGCTGATAAAACGCGCGGATCAGCTCTTCCAGCAAGGCGTTGAAGTGCTGTTCCTGTACCGCAGCCAAGATCACAAAGTGATAATCATAGGTCATGATCACCATACCCAAATTATGCTCCTCAGCGAACTTCCGGAGGAACTGGCCGGCACTGCTGCTCCATGTACTCCGCTCCTCTTCACTCCAGCCTTTCATTTTCCAGGCCATATCATCGATCTCCACGATCGCGACCGCCGATGCGCCTTGTAAGTAAGACGTAAGCACACTCTGCACATGCGCCTCCACCTGCCCCGGGGCAGACTCATTGAACCAGCGCAGCAGCAGCTCCTGATTGACCAGCGACAGCGTTTCGGATAAGGACATATTCTGCTCCCTTTCCTGCCTGATCTTGGAACAGAGTCTGGACAGCATCTCGCTAAGCTCATCATCACCCACAGGCTTGAGCAGATAATCGGATGCATTCAATTGAATCGCCTCTCTGGCATAGCTGAAGTCCTGATGTCCGCTGATAAAAACAATCTCCACCTCAGGATTAAGCTCTTTTGCTTTCCGCGCAAATTCCACCCCCGTCATGATCGGCATGCGGATATCGGAGAGAATAATGTCAATCCGGTGCTGCTCCATCAATTTCAAGGCGGCAAAGCCGCTTGTCGCCGTTCTCACACTATGCAAAGGCAAATGTTCGCTGCCCGCGACGCGCCGCCTGAGCCATTCCAGATCGATAGCCTCGTCATCCACCAGCAGAATGTTAATTTCCATTGCCATACATTTATTCCCCCATCACTTCACGTATTTCTGCATTCTCCACCGGTAAAATAATCTGCACGGTTGTTCCTCCGCCAAAATAGCTGCCGATCTGCATGCCAAAGTCATTGCCGTATCTCAGCTTGATCCGATCCTCTACATTCTTCAGGCCATAGCTGCCCGTCTGGAACGTGCTCGAACGCATTTTCCGCAGCGTATCCGGCCGCATGCCGATCCCGTTATCAATTACCTTGAGTTCAATGCGGTCACCAAGCCGCTTTCCCGTAATCCGGATTGCGATCGTCTCCCCGAACCAGGCGTGCTTGAATATATTTTCGACAAACGGCTGCAGGATCAGCTTGATAATCGGAACCTGCAGAATTTCCGGATCAATATCATAATAGACCTCGAAGGCATCCGCATATTTGACTCTCTGGATCTCCAGATACATTCTCACCTGCTCCAGCTCTTTTTCAAGTGAGATGTACACCTGGCCTTCGTTCAAGGTAAGCCGGTAAAATTTCGACAGTCCCTGTACCATCTGCGTCACCTTCTCGACTTCGCCCAGGTTAGCCAGACTGCCGATGGTCGACAATGTATTATATAGGAAATGAGGACTGATTTGGGCCTGCAGCACATCCAGCTCCGCCTGTTTCTTCTGGATCCCCTGTACATAGACGTTATGAATCAGCTCCTGGATGCTTGCCGCCATCTGATTAAAGCTGTTCGCAATGTAAACAAATTCATCATTCCCCGGGAACCCGATCCGCTTGTAAAAGTTTCCTTCCTGAAAGGAGCGGGCCAAATAGACGATCCGCTTAATTTTCTTGCCGGATATGCGGGCAACCAGGAAGCCGATCACCGCCATCACCAAAAAGCTGATCGCGCACACGGTAGTGATCACCTTCTGCATCCGGCTCGCATCCTTGTTCAGATAGGTGTGCGGTACCCGTGCCTCGATGACATAGCCCGATAACGAAATATCTTCACTAATGATTAAATAAGCGTCCTGCCTGGCCTGCTTGTCCACTGCCCCCCGCTCATACAGCGTCAGTCCGCTAGCCCGGTCAATCAGGCGCAGATCCAGACCCTGATCCACCGGAAAGGTATCGAAACTGCCGAACAGCTCGTCAATTCTCGCGGTAACCCGGATATACCCGATAACAGCCGGAGCTGCATTTGAAGCAACCAGCTTGCGGAAATACGAAATGTTGCCCAGTTCGCGGTCGCTGTCCGCCTGCAGCCACACGCTGTCTTTATTATTCGCGACAAGCGAATTGAACCATTCCGTATTCTCAATAGCCCGGAGGGGCAGCACATAATAATCACTTCTGCCAATGGGCGCCGACATTTCATCCCCGGTAATTTCAAGCATCGACTCATTTACGGCATATAGCGCAAGTCTCAGCTTGTTCCCGTATAATTGCAGAGGAGCCTTCATATAAGGAACGATATCATCCCGCATTTTGAGCATATTCTCCAGAGGCTCTCCCCTAAACTGCAGCGCATTCTGGAAATTCGTATTGAGAAACAGCGAATTACTCATCCGTTTGATTTCGTCGGTCTGGTATTCGATATTGTTTCTTGTCTGCTTCAGGGCCGTCCGTACATTTGTTTCCGCCATCTCGGTTCTGGACTCGACGAGCATCGTATATGCAATATAACCAACCAGCATATCTGTCAGGAGTACAAGAATGAGATACGGGATCATCATCTTGTAGGTGAACGGGATATACTTTTTACTGGATAAGAACCTCTCCATCGTCATGCTCCCTTATTTCCGTGTTAATGGCACACCTTTTTGTTTCATCCATTCTACAACGAACTGAAAGCGGTTACTATAGTTTCCGCCTGGAATGATGCGGAAACCGTCTTACATCCGCTTCATCCGGTATCTGATTATCCAATGGTTATGGCTGCATTCCGTCCTCAATCCGCTTCATGAACTCTTCCACGGCGCTGTAGCCGAGCTGCTTGAGGTACCAGTTGTTGGCTGCAGCCTCGATCAGTCCGGCGATGTCACGTCCCGGCTGAAGTTGAATCTCAATATGCGGGATGCGGACCCCAAGATATTCGCTAAACTGAGTCACCTGCTCCAGTTCATTGTTCAGGGAATTCTCCTGCCACGGGCATAGTTCGATGTCCAGAACGATCCGGGTTTCGTCCTGAAATGCCGTACGGCCGTATTGGCGTACAACGTTAATCAGGCCTATACTCCGCAGGGCCAGGAACTCGCGTGTGGTCTCATTATGGGTTCCCAGCAGCGTAGCCGGGCCCAGCTTTTTAAGCACGACAATATCGTCTGCTACGAACCGGTGGCCTCTGCCAATAAGCGTATGCGCGGTTTCGCTTTTGCCGATGCCGGACTTGCCCCGCAGCAGGATGCCGATGCCCGACACATTAATGCATACCCCGTGAATCGACAGCTCAGGCGCAAGTGTCTTCACCAGATAGCTGTCCAGTTTGGCAATGAACTCTGTCGTTGTCTCCGGCGTCCGCAGCAGGGGAATGCCCTCCTGATCACAGAAGTGGGTCAGATAGGGAATTTCCTGCTGTCCTGTCGTGACAATGAAGCAGGGCGGATGATATTTAACGATGTTTCCGATATGCAGCATGCGGTCCTCTACGCTTAGCGTTAATAAATAGTTAATTTCCTTGCGGCCGAGCACCTGAACCCGTTCCATAGGGAAGAAATCAAAATACCCGACAAATTCCAGGCCCGGTCTGTGCGTCCGCGGGCGGGTAATCGTGCGGTCCATTCGGCTGGCTCCGGCAAGCACTTCCAAATGAAATTTCTCAGTAAGACTTTGAACCGTGATCGACTTCATAATTGTTCTCCTCCTGCGCCTTCTCTTTTTTCATGATTCCCCTAAATAGCTTGTATTCTAACCATGCTGAATATATATTAAAATCAACATATAAGACTTTAGACCCATAAAGCTTCATAATTACCAATAATAGCAAGAAGGTGTAGCGTATTGAGTTTGGGATCCAGTGTTGATTTAATCCTGTGCTTTATTTTATTTTTATTGTTCATATACATATTTGCTTCTGTCACGATTACGAAATTGCACAAAGTATATTTAGCCTTTCATTTCTCCATGATGCTGTGGCCTTACTGCCAGTTCGCGATCAAAACCGTCGATAATCCGGTCTATCAGCTGTTTTATGTAAAGCTTGCCTTCGTGGATGCTGCTATGCTGACTACAGGCTGGATTTTTTTCACCATTCTGATCTCCGGCCAAACCCAATTTCTAAAGCGGAAAATATTGATGCTCCTGTTTATCCCGGCCTTCATCTCCTCGCTCGGTGTAGTGCTGAACCCGAACGGCTGGTTTGTTCTTCCGGTTAACGGCGGGTATGTCGAAAGAATCTATGGCCCTATTTTCTGGATCAATATTTCCATCCTCATTATCCACGCCATTGTTTCCTTATATATTCTATATGTAGCGCTCGTCTCTGACCAGGCAGACCGGATAAAAAACCAGGTCATGTACATGCTTAAAGGGATCCTTGCGGTGACTGTGTTTCTTCTGCTCGATATCTTCCTGAATGTCGTCCTCGATGATTATCTGCCGGTCATTCCGGGATTCACCTCTCTGGGCATAGTGATATCCGCCATCTTCTTCCTGATTACCATTCACCAGGATAAAGTATTTGATATTGTGACCATCGCCCATCAGGACATTATTGATACGATGGAATACGGAATACTCGTGCTTGACGACCAGGAGCGGGTGGTAGAGATTAATCAGGCGCTTCACCCCTTCTCGGTGCTGAAGACCGGTGACCGGTTCGATATGGATGTCATCCTGCCGGATAGTGCAGATCAAGCTGAACTCTTTCTGCATAAATATCTGAAACAGCCGGATGAGAGTGCTGAGATTGAATTTCTGCATCCAGGCAGCGGGTTATACATCAATATTCATGTCGCGCCTATTAAGGTCAGTGCAGTCAGGGTTGGGCGGATCATCACCTTCCAGAATATCACGGAGCTCCGCCGGCTCATTGATGAGACTAATCATCAGAATACCATTCTGCAGGAAAGAAATGAATCCTTAATCAAGATACAGGATGAGCTATTTCAGACGAACCGTAAGCTTATGAAAATGGCCATCACCGACAGCCTGACAGGATGCTATAACCGTCATTATCTGACGCAGCAATTAGAGAAGGAAGTTACCCGGAGCCGGGATTATGCAGTCCCGTCTGCTCTTATCCTGATCGATATCGATTTCTTCAAAGCGGTGAATGACCGTTACGGCCACTTAGCCGGGGATGCGGTGATTTGCGGGACCGTCGAGGTTCTCCAGCAAACGCTGCGGCAGGATGATATTCTGGCCCGCTACGGCGGAGAGGAATTCCTTATCTATTTACCCGGTACGGATGAGACCCAAGCGCTTGCGATAGCGGAGCAGCTCAAATCCAATATCGAATCCAATAAAATGAGTATCGACAATACAGGCCATACAGTGTCGGTTACCATCAGCATGGGTCTGCTAAGTGTCAGTGATTTCAGGGCCCGGCAGCCCAAAGAGGCTTCCGCCTACCTGAGCGACTTGTTCAAAACGGTTGACCAAGCCCTATATGCCGCTAAACATCAAGGCCGCAACCGGATTGTTCCGGTTAAAGCGTAAAGAGAAAGACCAGTTCCGGGCGGGAGAATTCCGCCGCTGAACTGGTCTTCACTCTTTTATTCAAGCCTGATAAGCCCCAGTGCTAGTGCATGGCTTCCGCAAGCCCGGTGAAAATTACGCCCAGCGCATAAGCGCCGGCATCGGGGTAACCGATACTCCGCTCGCCGACGGTACCCGCTCTGCCCATCCGGGCCACGATCGTTTCGGTCTGCTTGGCTCCTTCCACAGCGGCAGCCGCCGCCTTGCCCGAAGCCGTGTGGAAATCTTCGCCCTGCAGGGCACTGTTCTTCCACGATTCGGCGTAAGGAACCAGCGCATCGATGAGCGTCTTGTCACCCACCACAGCCCCTCTGCCAAATGCTCTTTCTCCGGTGTCTTGAATGCCTTTGACTACGGCAGCCATCATCTCAGCGAACTCCTGCATCGATAATTCGCTTCTGGCTCCGGCATATTTGCCCGCAGCCCGAAAGCCTGAACCCCAAATAGGGCCGGAAGCCCCGCCGCAATGCTCCATAATAACCAGCGAGCAGGCATCCAGGAAGCTTCCGATATCCGTGCTATGCTTCTCCGTAATCTCTTTCCATTCTGTCTTTAATTGCTTGAACCCTTTGGCGACACTCATGCCAAAGTCACCGTCTCCGGCATGGGCATCCAGCTCACAGAACGGAATCTCATTCTGGATAATGATTTCGCTCATTTTATCCATGCCGTACTGCAGATTGTTCAGGGTCAGCTTATCTCCGGCAATCGTGGCATAATCCGCATCCGTCTCACAGGTAAAGGATACCGCCTGCTCCTGCTCCGGCTCCCTGACGGCCTCTGTATATTTGACCGGTTCGAACGGCCCCTGCAGGAACAAGGCAGGGGTATGACACTCGTCAGCAAGCAGCTCCTTGAGCTGATCATCCAGCTTCATCAGCGACAGGGAGG
>CAKMKL010000312.1 GCA_927443375.1 uncultured Paenibacillus sp.
AGAGGGACCGGGCAAAACAACCGTCTATTCCTATGACGGGGCAGGAAATCGCAGCTCCATGCTTGAAACCTATACTTCACTGCAACCTAGCGGGTATAAGAATACCCAGACGCAGCAATCCGTTGATTATAAGAGCAAGAAGTCGGAATATTTGTATTCCTCCAGCAATCAGTTGTTGAAAGTAGAGGAACATATGAACGGCGTTGACGGAATTGAGGTACTGCTGAAGACCGCTGATTACCTGTACGACGCCAACGGCAACCAGCTCAGCCAGCGGACGGGCTACACTCAGCCGCATACGACGGCATTGCGCCAGTCGACCGGCGGTGAGCCGTATGCTGAGGGAGAAGTTAAGGAAGGGAACAGTTACATTGAGAAGGTCAGCCAGATCTTTGACGGATTCAACCGCTTAGCCCAGGCCACAACCATCAAATCCGGTACATGGAATAGGGTAGAGTATGTATACAACGGTGATGGATTACGGACGAAGAAGAGCGTCCGGAAGGATCAAAGTTCGGCTGTCTTACAGGAAACCAATTATATTTATGACCGCCAGCATGTGTTTGTGGAACTGAACAGCAAGGGCGAAGTCAGCACCCGTTACATTCGCGGAATCAACTATATCGCCAGAATGGACGAGACCAAGCAATACACGTATTATCTCTATAACGGACATGGCGATGTGGTGCAGACCGTGTCTTCTGGCGGAGAAGTACGGAACCAGTATGAGTATGATATTTTCGGAAACCGTTCACTAACGATAGAGGTCTATGCAGAATCGATTCAGTATGGCGGTGAATTCTACGACGCTGAGGTGGGACTTTACTATCTGCGTGCCCGGTACTACTATCCGTATACGGCCAGATTTATATCGGAGGACAGCTATTGGGGCGAGGAGACGAATCCGTTAAGTCTGAATCTGTACACCTATGCGCACAACGATCCGATCCGCTTCCTGGATCCGACCGGCCATTGGGCTAAGGGTGATGAGAAAATGAATGCAGAGGCGCAAGCTCAAATAATTGCCCTTACCAATGCGTATTATAAGGCGCCTACACCAGGAGAAAAGGCAGCTATCCAAGCCCAAGCGGAGAATGTAAGAAAAGAGACAGCTAGTTATAAAGCGGTCGATACACCGTTGAAAATTCAGGCCGATGAAATTACCAAAGTTGTTGTTTACGGCACGACCAAAGGCTATGCAACCGCAGCGGAGTGGAGCAAGACATTAACCAGTGTCGGGATAAAGACTTCGTCAAGCAACTCGACGACCGAAAAATCCGGTACAGCCAATACCATAACATCTTATACGCAGACTACGACAACGATCGGAAGAACCGATCTTACAGTAAGTTCCCAATCGGTTAGAACAATCAATACCGTTCAGAAGAGCGAAACCGAACTGGTAAAAGCATCATTGAATATGACTTATAAGGTCACGAAAAATGAGTACTTATTTATTGCGGATATGGATCTGGGAAGTGTAGAAAAATCTTTATATATTCTGGATGCAATCATTGCCAATAACGGGAAAGTGACCAAAGAGATATTAAATGACAAGACGTTAAGTGTAAAAGGCGTTGCCATGTTATTTGATATTAATTACGGCAAGGGGTTAAGCTTATTCCAGGCGGAGAAAATGTATCAAGAGGAAGTCGTAATGCCTAAGAGAGCCGAAGCATGGGGACTGCTAGGTATTAAGATGCTAAGCGGCGGTGGCGGCTATAACCTGCAGAAGAAGGCAGCTGCTGAAGATAGTGTAAAGTTTAAACTTCCTGAAGCGAAGAAGACTGCAGGAGAAACTAAAACGTATTCGGATGGAAGTGTCAGAGATTCAAGAGGGAGATTTGCTGGTAGTAGCGGTGCAATTCCTGGTACACCTGGTGTGGATAAAGTAATTCAAGAAATGCAAACAAACCCTAAGTATAATGGCTATGAAGTTATTGGCACAGAAATATCTGTGAAAAGTTCAGATGGGACACTCAGAAGATATGATATTGTTGTGAGAAAACCAGATGGTACAATAACAGGTATAGAAGTAAAAAGTGGATCAGCTACTAGAACGGCACAACAAAACAGAATTGATGCTGAACTTAACAAGAACAACGGATTGCCGACTACTGGTAAGAAGGCCAAAGATGCCGGAATTACAAGAATTGACTCTGTTGAACTAATAACTGTAAAGTAGGTGGTGTTTCCAATGTCAGTAGATCCGTCTATCGACGGTATAATCAATACCCTGATGATTCAGCTAAGTCCCCTTCTTCAAGAAATGGGCTTTAGAATGAAGAAAAGGTCTTTCAATAAAAAACGGAAAGAATGCACTCAGGAATTAAACTTCCAATTGCGCATGATTAAAGGACAGGAAGCCGGGTACCTCGCGCTATTCCCCAATATTCTTTTTGAGAATGTTGGGAGAATGGCTGCCCACCTCAGAAATGAAAGTTACCGTAGGGGGTGGCCTACTGCCGCCGCTAATATTGGGAATCTTCAAAAGGATCGGGAGTACTTGGAGATCCCTCTTGTTCCAACATCTGATATCCAAGGGCTAACTCATTTATTGCAGGAGCAAATTGTAAATATAGCACAACCTTTTTGGGAAGACTATATTACCTTGGAAGATCTGATCATGGGGTATGAAAATGGAGATCCCAGGCTCACAATGGGCGGTAACTCTTATGTTTGGAACTTCATCGCAGCGTATTGCCTTATCCAACAGTACGATAAAGCTATCGAAATAATGGAGAATTGGGAGAAGGGTAGACCTTCGGACGAACTGAGAGGAATCGCATTAGCTAAAATAAACGAACTGAGAGGTGGGGGGGATCATGATTTTTGAATCTCAAAACGGAACAAGAATAGAAAATGTAACACTAGATGAGTTAATAGACCACACAAAAAAGATTAATGGTTCTTCGAATTCATATGCTTATTTAGAAAAGCAGGAAGGCAGCTACATTCAGGTTGGTGGAGGGCCAGTAGAATTTACTGTTGAGCTTAGAAATTACATGGACGATGGAAGCTTTGTTCATAGTAAGGCTAGTAAAAGTCAAAAGCTTGACGCGGAAATAAAACAAATCTTGATCGGAGGAGCAGCGGTTACCGTACAGAGCAGCCAAATCCTCCATATACACGATGTGGAAACTTTATTTAAGGCGTATTTGTCAGAAACAGAGCTTCCACCGTCAATATTTTGGCATGATATTACGGATAGGTTCGTGTAAAACTTCTTTTTAAGATCAGGCTACTATTGCCTTTGCTCAAAAGATATTTTTATGTAGATAAGATGATCTCGTGAATTTTCAGAGGTCATCTTTTTTTATCTTTCCTGGACAAACGGCTTAAACCCTTGATGGCGCAAGAAGAATATTTAATACATGTACTCGTAATGAAAAAAACACTTTATAGGTTTGGTATCATGGAGGTAAATCATCTTTTACCATAAGCTATTCTAAGGAGGAGTAAAATGGCTATTGAATATTCCCTCAAAACAGAAAAAAGGATGACGGAATCCTTTTTATTACAAGTACTTGAATCTATGGGGTACAAAGATAATGATGTAATAAAGTTGCCCAGAGGAATTGAAATTGGCTAATTGATAAACATATTAGGTTTAGCTGTTTATCTAACGGAGTCCGGTGAATATCCATATAATGCGTATGATACCAAGTTTTTAGAAAAGGAATTTGTGTACGAAAGCACATTGAGTCTTCGGTTTGTGAACAATATTGGGCAACTATGATGACACTTTCTGATTATTTACTTAAAAAGCCATATGTTAATCCGGAAATCCTAATATTTGAAGACATTCCTAGACAGTACTTAAATTTTGGCGAAGTGGACGAACTTTTATAAAAAACACAACACATAAGATACATAAGACGGCTTTGTCATGAAAACTGAAATTGGGAACGTGCAAATCCAGAAAACATTTATGGGGAAAGTAAAAAGTTTAAGTAACATAAGAGTGTTGCTAAAAGACAGCAAAGAGGCGTCTGCAGTGACGCCTCTCTGCTGTCTTTTTATTTATTTCCCTGCGGCACTTCAAGCCGCTCCAACCCGTTCATATATTTACGCAGCGCTGCCGGAATATAAATCGATCCGTCCTCCTGCTGGTGGTTCTCCAGCAGCGGTATTAAAATCCGCGGCGTAGCTACAGCGGTATTGTTCAGCGTATGGCAATACTGCAGCCGCCCGTGCTCGTCACGGTAGCGGATATTCGACCGGCGGGCCTGGAAATCCAGCAGATTCGAAGCCGAGTGCGTCTCGCCGAAGGCCTCACGGCTGGGCATCCAGGTCTCCACATCATATTGCTTGTGGGTCTTCAGCGACATATCGCCGCTGCAGACTGCAACGATGCGGTAAGGCAGCTCCAGCAGCTGCAGGATATGCTCGGCGTTGCCCAGAATCTCTTGCAGCATCTGCTCCGAAGTCTCCGGGTCATTCTTGCATAACACAACCTGCTCGATCTTCGAGAACTGGTGCACCCGGTAGAGGCCGCGTACATCGCGCCCTGCCGAGCCGACCTCCCGGCGGAAGCAGGCCGACATGCCGGCGAGTCGCATCGGTTCATCAAGCTCTACGATCTCATCGCTGTACAGCGAGACCAGCGAAACTTCCGAGGTGCCAGCCAGCCAGCG
>CAKMKL010000313.1 GCA_927443375.1 uncultured Paenibacillus sp.
CACCTTCAATATAATGCACACCCAGATCATCGAGTTTCTTAGCAATCTTCAGCTTGTCATCTGCCGACAGACTGATGCCCTCGCCTTGGGTGCCGTCGCGCAGTGTCGTATCGAAGATGGAAATGGACTTAGACATAAGAGTCCTCCTAAAAGTTTTGTGAGCATGGCTTCAAAGAACAGCATCGTGCAAAACTGGCTTCGAAAGCATACATTTAAGTTTTGTGAACATGGCTTCTGAGGAACAGCTTCATACAAAACTGACTCCGGAAGCATACTTATAGGGTGAATAATTTTTATATTATAGCATTTTTACGCGGGAATGTAACAAAGAACTTTACAGGAGGCTGCTGCTTGGTTGACCTCCCGCCGGTGAAAGAGGTATGCTGAATTTAACAATGGAACCATGAAGATAAGAAGGTAGATATTGTGCAGAACGTGGATCAGTATTATCCGACGAGCGGCAGGGTCATTCTGCATGTGGATATGAACGCTTTTTACTGCTCAGTGCATGAGGCGGAAGATCCTGCTCAATATAAAGGCAAACCGACGGCAGTAGCAGGCAGTGTGGAGCTGCGCAGAGGGATTATCGTCACCTGTTCCTATGCAGCGCGGAAGTATGGAATCTCTACAGGTATGCAGGTACAGAAAGCGCTGCGGATTTATCCCTCATTAATTTTGATTAAGCCGGACTTTAATCTGTACCGGAAGTACTCCAATGCATTTATGCAGATTGCCTATAGCTATACTCCGCTGCTTGAAGCAGTCTCGATTGATGAATGTTACCTGGACATCACCGGTTCCCGGCAGTTTGGTACGCCTCTGGAGATTGCTGCAGCCATTCAGCGGCGGATTATGGAGGAGCTTGGACTTCCCTGCTCCATTGGTATTGCTCCTAACAAGCTGCTGGCTAAGATTGCATCGGATCTGAAAAAGCCTAATGGTATCACCGTCCTGCGTCTGCGTGATGTGCCTGATATTCTATGGAATAAGCCATGCGGGGAAATGTTCGGTATCGGCGGGAAAACAGCTGAGAAGCTCCGTAAACTAGGCATCTACACGATAGGCCAGCTGGCGGCAGCCGACGAGAAATTTCTGGTTGATCATTTCGGTGTCATGGGCTCCTGGCTGAAGCGGGCGGGTAACGGTATTGATCATGGCATCGTGAATCCGGAACGGGAACAGAGCAAGTCGATCGGCCATACGACGACACTGCCGAGAGATGTGGTCGGGCTGGCTGAAGCCAGGCCGATTCTGCTCAACCTCAGCGACCAGGTAGCCCGCCGGTTAAGGAAGCAAGGCTTAGTCGCTGCGGGAGTGCAGCTCACGATCCGTACACCCGATATGAAGACTATCACCCGCTCCCGCCAGCTTGAGGCTCCCACCGAAAGCGCTGAAGATATCTACAAGGCGGTATGTGAGCAGTATGCCCGCCACTGGAACAATGAGAAGCCTGTGCGGCTGCTGGGAGTAACCCTGCAAGGGCTTACGGCCAAAGAGGAGTCGGCGATCCAGCTGGATTTGTTCGATTATGAACGCCAGCCGAAAAAGGAATCCTTGAATAAGACCATGGACATGCTGCGCAATAAATTCGGTGAAAATGCTGTTCTCACCGCGGGGATGCTCAGTGACAGCCATTCCGCCCGCCTTCGCAATCATAAGGAGCGGGGCACCTCGCTGCAGAAGGACAATCTGAAGAATGTAGATCCTGATCATGTCTGAATTCATCCTATCCGGGCACTGGAAAATAACCCGCAGATTATGCGGCAATTGTGTAAACGTGTTGAAAATTCATTGAAATTGTATTCTATTTATATTAATATGATTGAAATAACAGGCTGCTATTGCAGGCTGTATTGTTTAACGGGAGGCAGAGATAAAATGGCTAAGTACACTTGGGTCGAAAAAGACACTTGCATCGCTTGCGGTGCGTGTGGCGCAACGGCTCCTGATATTTTTGATTACGATGACGAAGGTTTGGCAGAAGTAATTTATGAGAATGACAGCAATCGCGGATGCACAGCGATTCCGGATGATCTGTTCGATGATCTTCAAGATTCGGCCGATGGATGCCCAACGGATTCCATTAAAATTGCGGATGCACCTTTCAACAAAGAAGGTTAATCTTCTAAGCGGTTAGTTCTTCACAGCATAAGGATCAGATATAAGGCGTAAGCTTATATTTGATCCTTATATTTTAAATATAAGGATTTATTTGTTCACATTATAAATTATCCTTCTATTTCTTGCAGGAACGGTAACATTCCTCAATAAGGATGGTAAAAGCCGTTTCTTCTTGCATAAAGACATCTCATCGCCGGCAAAAATTCGGCTGGGATGTCTTTTTTTGATGAACTGGCCGATATAAGGAATATATGAATCAATCACCGCGGAGGCCCCGATGAAAAATTCGCAGCATCTTAAGGCATATGTCCAAATGCATCCTGATAACAAGATGGCATGGTACTTGCTTGGTAAGGAATACTATAAGAACGGCCAGCAGGGGAAAGCTAATTACTGCTTCAATCAGGCTGGAGAAGTCTATGAGGCTTTTGAACACAGCAAGGTCCCGGCGGATATGCTGCGCGAATATGAGGATGGGCTGCTGAAAGTGGCGCATGAACGTCATCAGTCTAAGCTGAGGAAGCGCAGGATGCTGGTGGCTCTCGTACTCTTGCTGTTATTGTTCCTGCCCCCGGCGATATCGCCCGAAGCAGACTCCGGGATCACTCTGGAATCCCTTCTGGATGAGGGTGAGGATGTTCCTGCACAGCTGGCTGCCGATGCCCGGGAGACGGTCACAGAGGAAGAGCAGAGTGATCAACCGCCAAAGCTGGCTTTTACAGCCCTGGCCCGAGATGCAGCGGCCTCTAGCCAAGCGTTTGCTGGTATTGTAAAGAGCAAGAGGCCGGTAATGACTGCCATCCTGGGGATGGAGCGTTCCGGGAAATGGCTGGTATGGAAAAAGAAGCTGCCGCTTACTGCAACTGTGGTGAAGAATGATAACGGTCGCATTATCTACCAATCCTATGATCAGGCCAGTTGTGAATGTCAGCCGCCGGACTCCGTGGAGCTGCAGAAGCAGGCGGCGCAGTGGCAGGAGCAGCAGGAGCAGTTAGCTGTATTATGGAGCGCAATGCGCGCTTATAAGAGCAGCAAAGGGAGTCTGCCTCAATCCTTAAAAGAGCTGACAGGTGCTTTTCCCGGCAATTGGCTTGGTGCGGCTACACCGCTGATGAAGGAGAAATTCGCCTCACTGCGTGCTTCGGCAGCTGATTCTTTGTCTAAACAGCCCGCGGGCGGAGCTGACTTGGAAGTGAATCAGGAAGCGCAAGCGGCAGACGAGGGGGGAGTAGGAGCTGGGGCAGCAGGAGAAACGTCGCAGGCAATGCCTTTTTTCACCGGTTCTCTTACTATTATTGTGGATAAACAAAATCACCGTCTGGCAGTTACCAGCGGCTCGGTTATTCTGCGGAACTATGCGGTAGGGCTTGGCGGCGATAAGACGCCTGAAGGTGCTTTTACAATTACAGTTAAGGTGGTTAATCCGAATGGCCATGATAACGGGGAGTTTGGCAGCCGGGGCATGCAGCTCTCGGATAGCAATTATGCGATCCATGGCACCAATGAACCGGAAAGCATCGGCAAGGATGAGTCGCTGGGCTGTATCCGCATGAGCCGTAAGGATGTGGAGGAGTTATTCGCACTTGTACCCAGGGGAACGAAGGTACAGATTAGTAAAGGGGTTTTGCCTGAGGAGCTGCTGGTTCCGGAGGACCGATTCCCCTCTGGAGCACCTCAAAATCAGACCAACCCCAACAAAGTCTACCACTGGCTGAATTAATTGCCTGCTACAATAAATAGAACAATGATGAGAAGCACCAGCAAGACCAGACTTGCGCTTATCCACAGAATTGCTTTGCGGTTTACTTCTTCTTTCTTTTGTTGAAGTGTTGGAGGTTTACGTTTAGTTGACATAATTGCCATCCTTCTTTCTCTCTTGATCAGTGATTACCCTTACATTGTAATGGGTTTAGGAGAAAATTACTATACTCTCCACTTCAGCCCGGAAACTCTGCAACCCAAAAAACTTTTCTTTTCCCCCGGAAACGGATAAAATTAAGAAGAAAACTAACAGAAACGGGGAATCGGAGGACGAATCGAGTGATCCCTTGAAGGAGCGAGAACGGTGCTGTATCGACATTTTGGCAAACCTATTTTCTTTAAAATGGACCCGGAGAAGGCACATCATCTCGTCATAGGCGGATTAAACAAATCGGCACTGGTTCCGGGCGGCAGCGCGGCCATGCGTTTGATGTACGGTGTTCCTGAAACCGCGGATATGGCAGTTGACCTGTTCGGCCTGCATTTCCCCACTCCGGTGGGACTGGCAGCGGGACTGGACAAAAATGCCGAGGCGGTGGGCGGCTTTTCGTCAATCGGCTTCGGATTTATGGAGGTTGGTACGGTAACCCCCAAAGGGCAGCCCGGCAATGACAGTCCGCGGCTGTTCCGGCTTCTTCCGGACGAAGCGCTCATCAACCGGATGGGCTTCAATAATGAAGGTGCGGAGGCTATGGCGGAACGGCTAAAGGCACAGGGGAAACGCAGGATACCGGTTGCGGTCAACATCGGGCGCAACAAAGCCACTCCGAATGAAACGGCGCATGAGGATTACCGCAAATGTATCCGTACGCTATATCCGTACGGTGATTTTTTTGTGGTCAATATCAGCTCTCCGAATACACCGGATTTGCGCAGTCTTCAGCATGGAAGCGAGCTGTCAAAGCTGCTGGCCGAGGTCAAAGAAGAAATGGCTATCCAGCGGAACAAGAGCGGCATAGCTAAAAGCCTGCTGGTCAAGATTGCTCCGGACGTCAGCGACAGTGAACTGGAATTCATGGTACATACACTTTCGGAGGCGGGAGTAGATGGCGTAATTGCCACCAACACGACATTGAGCCGTGAAGGATTGATCAGCGAGAAAGCCGGAGAAACAGGAGGGCTTAGCGGCAAGCCGCTGAGAGACCGTTCTACAGATATTATCCGCAGTATTTACCGCCAGACCGGCGGGAAGCTGCCAATCATTGGCTCGGGCGGGATTTTTAGCAGCCAGGATGCTTATGACAAAATCCGGGCAGGTGCAAGCCTGGTTGAAATTTATACGGCTCTCATCTATGAAGGACCGGAGGTTAACCGCAGACTGCATGCCGGACTCAGGAAGCTGCTGCGGCGGGACGGATTCTCTCATATCCTAGAAGCGGTGGGCGCCGATCATCACTGAAGGATGAATGGACAGGAGGACGAAGGCAATGGACGGCAGGGACTGGGGAACTTTTTTGCTTCCATATGAACAGACTGTGGAAGAACTTAAGGTTAAATTTAAAACAATGCGCTCGGAGCTTAAGAAAAGAGAAGAATATACGCCGATTGAGTTCGTAACAGGACGTGTAAAACGGTTGTCCAGCATACTGGAGAAGGCCCAGCGGCTAAATGTGAAGATGGAGGATCTGGAAACAGGCATTGAAGATATCGCCGGCATACGGATTATGTGCCAGTTCGTTGAAGATATCCGCAGAGTGGCGGAGTATATCCGTGCCCGTAAAGATCTTGAAGTGCTGTATGAGAAAGATTACATCACAAATTATAAGGAAAGCGGCTACCGCAGCTTCCATATGATTATTAAATATCCTGTACAGACCGCTCTGGGACAAAAGATTGTACTTGCCGAAATTCAAATCCGTACACTCGCGATGAATTTCTGGGCAACGATCGAACATTCCCTGAACTATAAATACCGCGAAAGCCTGCCGGATGAAATGCGGATACGCCTGAAAACAGCTGCGGAGGCCGCGTCGATTCTGGATAGTGAAATGTCCAGCATCCGTGAAGAAATTCTGGAAGCCCAAAAGACATTCGAGGAAAACTCGAACACGACTACACAGTTGCTTAAGGCGATTCATCAATTGTATTTCCATCATCTGGTGAATGAAGCGATTGAAAGCCAGGAACGGTTCAACGTGATCTGGCAGGCACAGGATATGGAAGCCATGAAAGAACTGCTGGTCCATGTGCGTGAACTGCTCTCAAATGCGAAGAAGGACAGTCTGCCGGATGGCCTATGAACCGCTGTACCTGGCTTACCTGGTTTACTTCAACCGCGACAGAGATTATTTTGAATGTCATGAGGTACTGGAAGAGCTTTGGCTGGCACAGGGGCGTAATCCTTTGTATAAAGCCCTTCTACAGGTAGCAGTAGGGCTGTATCATTTCCGGAACAACAATGTACGCGGTGCAGCGATCATGATGAACCGGGCACATGAAGTGCTTGGAACCTATCCTGACGAACTACTTGGCATTGATCTTGCTAAGCTGGTGCGGGAAGCCGGAATATATGCGGAGCGGTTGAATGCTTATGCAGCTCATCCGTTTCCCTATTACGATCTGACGATCGACATTCTTGATCCGGAACTGGCTGAAGAAGTTAAGCTGGCAGCGGCCGGCATTACGCCGAATCAGCCCCAGCGTCGCGGGCCGCAGCGGCCGGAAAAAGCGCATCGTAAATAAGATGCTGTGATAAACGCTACACTATCAGGAGCACCCCGCAGGGGTGTTCCTTGAATTATTATTCCCTTAAATTCAGGTAACACAGCAGGAGGACGGCAACATGGCGGCACAACTGCCCAGCACATTCATAGAACGTATGAAGGAGCTGCTGGGAACGGAATATGAGCAATTTGCGGACACCTATAAGGAAACACCTTATGGTGGTATCCGTGTCAATACACTGAAGATTACGGTCCAGGAGCTGCTGGAACGCTCGCCGTTTGAGCTCCAGCCCATACCCTGGTGTCCTACAGGATTCTATACGGAAGATGGGACAAGAGCTGGCAAACATCCCTATTACCATGCAGGCTTATATTACATACAGGAACCGAGCGCCATGGCACCGGTTGAGCTGCTTAATGTACAGCCGGGCGACCGTGTACTCGATCTGTGTGCCGCTCCAGGCGGTAAATCCACTCAGATTGCTGCCAAGCTGCAGGGCCAAGGGCTGCTCATCAGTAATGACCTCCACCCGGAGCGGACCAAGGCTCTGGCCAAAAATCTGGAGCTGTACGGCGTCAGAAACGGCATTGTGCTGAATGAGAGCCCGGAACGGATTGCCGCAGCTTTCCCGGGTTTTTTCGACCGGATTCTGATCGATGCGCCTTGCTCCGGCGAGGGCATGTTCCGCAAAGACGAAGATATGGTGAAGCAGTGGGAGCCGGGAACACCCCGGAAGTATGCCGGTATGCAGCGGGATATTCTTCGTTCGGCCGCGGAAGCACTATCCCCGGGCGGAACGATAGTCTATTCGACATGCACCTTTACTCCCGAGGAAAATGAGGGGTCCATTCTGGAGTTTCTCGCCAGCCATCCGCAGTTTACAGCGGTTCCGGCCGGGGGGGGCGGCAGCTTCTCGCCGGGCCTCGGTGAATTGCCCGAGGCCGCGCGGCTGTGGCCGCATAAAGTCAAGGGCGAAGGCCATTTCATGGCGGTGCTCCGCCATGACGGAAGCTCTGTTGCACACGGAGATAACGGGAACGCGGACACCGCGCTCCCGGTTTCCGTGTACAGCAAGAGGGGAAAGGCTCCGATGGCGGCCAAAGCGCCAGGCGGCAGAGGGGATGGCGGGCGCGGTGGCAAAGGCGGGCGCGCTTCCGGCAAAGGGAGCGCACCGAAGGGACGCGAGCCGCAGGGATCCGGGGGAGAGGCTGCGCTTGCAGCCTATGCCGAGTTCTGCAGGGAACAGCTCGGCTGGCAACCGGATGGTTATCCGGTGATGTTCGGCGACCACCTGTACATCTCCCCGCTGCCAAAAGAAGCGCTGGATGGACTGAAGACCATCCGTCCGGGCTGGTATGTAGGCCATGTGCGCAGCGGCAGGTTTATACCCGGCCATCCGCTGGCGACTGCACTGAAGCCGTCTGAGTGCTGCCGCAGCCTGTCTCTGTCCAGCGGGAACGGCGAGGCGGTGTCCTATCTTAAAGGCGAAACGTTGGCTATTCCTGAGCAGAGCCTGTCCGTGAAGCCCGGAAGTACAAGCAAGGGATATATACTTGTCTGTATCGACGGTTTCAGTGCCGGCTGGGCGTAATGGCAGGCCGGTATGCTTAAGAATGTATATCCCGCCGGCTGTAGGTGGACTTAAAGCATGAGCGCACCAGGAAATAAGAAACAACGGATTGATAAAGTGCTGTCCCATATGGGCATTGGCTCCCGCAGTGATATCCGCAAACAGGCGAAGCAGGGACTAATCACTGTGAACGGTGCTGTGGTCAAAGACAGCGGTTTTCATGTGGACCCCTACAAAGACGAGATTGAGGTGGGC
>CAKMKL010000314.1 GCA_927443375.1 uncultured Paenibacillus sp.
GAGAGGAACACCACCACACCGTCGACACCGTGAATCCGGCAATTCTCCAAATATCCGCTCTGCTTGCCGCCGACATCCTTCGAGATGAACATCAGGGCATATCCTTTGGCTACAGCCACCTGTTTGAAGCTCTCAATAACCGCACCGAAAAAGGGATGACGGATGCCTACCCCCGTGCCCTCCACAAACAATACGCCGAGGGTCCAGGACTTCTTCGTGGTCAGTGTCCGGGCATGCGCGTTAGGCAGGTAACCCATCTCCCGGGCTGTACGCAGAATTTCCTCCCGCGTCTTTTCCCGCACATCGGAATAGTTATTAAACGCCTTAGATACCGTAGTCGGAGAGTAACCGGTTTTTTTGGCGATATCGTATATTGTAGTCATTCCGGTTCACCTCCAGGGTCAAATGAAAGCCCTTTTTTGTTCACTGCCATTCTAACTTCTTTCCTGCCGGCCGTCCAGCACAAAATATCTCTGCACCGGCGGCAGCAGGGTGACTGCCTGAATGAGCAGCCCAAGACTTGTATAGAATACATGCACCATAGAGACAGCATTCATCATGTACGTTTCAACCATAATCCAGATGATCTGCCCAAACCCGATATAAAGGGACAATGCCCAGGCACTATGCAGTGCCCTGAAGGGATTCAACGGCGCAGCCCACCCCCAGTCCGGCTTCTTAACCAGACCGTAAAGCACCACCAGCGGCAGCACGCCAAAAACAAGAAACAACAGGATACCCGGAATAATAAAATTAGGAAAAGGGGATCTTTCCAGCACGGAGACCGGCATTCCCAGCATTTCTCCGCTCGGGTCAATCAGCAGCATCACCCCGCCGGCAACCGCTCCAACCCCCAGAAAACCCTGAAGAATATACAGTAAAATAACAGCAGCCGGCCTTTCGTTGCTTTGCCTCATTCCCGATTCCCCGCTTTCGTATTTTTTATTAATTTTACAGGTTTTCCCTAATTGCCACCAAGACAGATGTCACAACTTAGAAAATTCACAGCTTTTTTTACCTGCCGTGTGTATGGCCGCGCTTTACGCTATACTAAAGTTATCTTAAAAATGAGGGGAATGGACAGGCGCTGCTATAGCGTCCTTCCAAACATACTTATGACCGATATCAGCCTGCCTTTATCTAAACAATGCGCATATTGCCATCAGCATAAACCGCTCTCCGAATTCCGCAGGCGGACCGGCAAGCGGTCCAAGGGCCAGTCCCGCCGCGGGGCCTGCCGCGAATGCCGCAAGGCCCGCGAGAACGGTACAGCTAAGGGGCCTCAGCAAGCCCAGAGGCCGGAGGCCTCTGTTTCGGTGCGGGCTTCCGCACCTGCGGCTACATCCTCTGCTGCCAGACAGCCGGTGCAATCACCAGCAGCAGTCCCGGCAAGTCTGCCGGGCCACAAGGCTGCCGCACCTAAGGTGCATCAGCATTCCCTGCCGGAGCGCTCCAAGGAAGGCAAGCATCCTGCGGCTGCCGCAGGCAGCCGGGCAAAAGCGCGGCCGCGCCAGGGCGAACAACGCCGTAGGCCCCCGCAGACCGCGGGGTTCAAGCCGGAGCCCGGCGACTATTCCGCACTTACCCCCTCTGCCAAGGGGATGATCCTGATGCGCGGCCACAGCGATAAAGGGCGGCGCTGGCATCAGGAAATTGACCTAGAGCTGGCTGTTACACTCGTCCGGGAGCATGCCGCAGTGGTTGTAAACCGCCGTACCATCAGGCGCCTTTACAGCAACAAGGATTTCCGGGCTTTCATTCTGACAAGGGATAATTATACCTGTCATTTTTGCGGCTTATATGGGGATACCATCGACCATCTTCTGCCCCGGGCCAAGGGCGGCCATACTACTCCCGACAACTGTGTCTGTGCCTGCAATCTGTGCAATCAGACCAAAGCGGATCAGTATGTCGAGGAATTCATGGGGCGTTAGGAGCCCTGCTGCTGATCATAAAAAAAGCGCCGGCCTGATGCTGCTTTGCCGATTAACCGGCAAAGTAGCATCAGGCGGAGCGCCTTCGGAACTATAACGATGCG
>CAKMKL010000315.1 GCA_927443375.1 uncultured Paenibacillus sp.
CCAGTGCCTGCAGGCTGCGGTGATTAAGCAGCATCAGGTAACGTTCGGAAGACAGCCGCCGGAGATACACCTCAAACTGCTTGCTCCACTCGGTAATCTCACTGGCCACCTTGGCGATCAGCGAGGTACGCTGCTGATCATCCATGCCCTGAGCCGCTTCATCGAGATTGTCCATCATAACAATGCCGATAGCCAGTTTCTCTTCTTCATAACGCTCACGCAGCACTACAAGCTCAGTAATGTCATATAGATACAGCATACGTTCGCTTGGAATAATCACAGCCTGGTAATACCGGTCGTCTACAGTGATCTCCTGTCTGACATCCTTAAGTGTACCGAGGTCCTTGGCGGTTTCCCGCTTGACCGGGCCACTGCCTGTCAGGGCAGGCACTACATCAGGCAGTAATTCCTGCAGCTCTTCGCCTACCAGCGATTTGCGGCTAAAAATATCACTGGCATTGCGGTTGTTCCACTCCACCGTGCGGTCCTCGCTGTAGAGGATGATTCCAAGGGGGAGCATACTAACCGCTTCGCCTTCGACCCGCTTGATACGAAAGGACAGGCCGTTAATATATTCCACCAGATTGCGCCGGAACGCCAGCTCCGCCTGCAGCATCGAGAAGCACAAGGTGCCGGCCAGAAACAGACTGGTCACACCCAGAACCCAGTTGTAGATACTGACGATGATAATAAGGACCAGCAGCAGCATGAACGCCCAGACGGTATGATAGCCGTGCCAGCGTCTTTGCAGAAATTTAGGCATGACCTCTCACCCTA
Source organism: uncultured Paenibacillus sp. (assembly GCA_927443375.1). Classification (GTDB taxonomy): domain Bacteria; phylum Bacillota; class Bacilli; order Paenibacillales; family Paenibacillaceae; genus Paenibacillus_AQ. The sequence goes on from CAKMKL010000315.1 coordinate 778, forward strand.
TCGTTTCGATTTCTTCACAAGCTCCCTGAGCGGGAACGCAATATCGATAATACCGATAATCCAAAGCCCCGGCAGCCAGGAAACGAGCAGTGACAGCAATATAGCCACAATCTTGCTCCACTTGCGCTCATGGACCAGGAAGAACACGAACCCGATGGTCTGAATCTTAAATACAATTTGGAGTAGTGGCAGCATATTGGCGGAGATCATCAGCATAAAGCTGCTGTCCGAACTGCCAGAGAACAAGCTAATTACAACGCCCAGCAGATAGTACCAGATAAAAGATCTCGAAAGTCTCCATTCGCGCGCAGGCTTCAGCTTCGGAACCGCATATCCCATACTGTTAAGGATAGGGCGAACAATGGAGTGGGTGATTACAGCCATCATAAAAGAGCTTAGAATCAGTGTCATCGGAATGACCTGTATCGTCATATGACTTATCGTGTTTACATCCTCAGATGTAAGGTTGAACTCGCTGATCATCGGATTGCCTGTACCCAGATCGGAGAGCGGGGACATCACCATTTGCATCATATCATTCACGTAAGTGGAAAGATCAAAATTAAACAACGCTGTACCAATCACAAGCAGCAGCAGAAACTCGCCCAGAATGGTAACGGTTCCTGCCATAATGGTGGACAATGCCGAGGAGCGTCTTTTATACCATCGTCCCATCACTAAAGCCGGGATCAGGAAATACAGTGCTAACAATACGTAGACAGGTGTAATCAGGCCTACAATCAGCAGGATCGGCAATAGATGCACAATAAACTGTTTTGTACTCAGGGTAGTGAACAACACTACGGCCGGAATAGTTAAGAAAAGTGTAGTAATGATGAGCAGCGGGGTTGATAGGGATAGCAGCAGCAGCAAGTAGGCGATGCTCCATGCCACAGATGTCCAGCGAAATTTCAACAGTTTTCACCTCTTACGCATATGTTCTTCTAACGCAGATATATCCTGGTACCATTCTTCAAGCTGATGCCCTTCCTGCCTGTGCTTTCTTAGCTTCTCCAGTAATAAATCATCCAGTTCGCGGTAAGGAATGCCAAGTCTGCGGCCCAAGATATAAGAGCTCATAATCAGACTCGCCAGACTGTCGCCTACACGGGCGGTACTGCCTTCCCAAAGCGCTTTAAATAACCGTGAAACTTGATCGATTACTTCGGTCTTTAACCACTCAATAACCTTGGCGCGTTTGGCCACATCCAGATCCTTCGGCACATTGGGCATGTCTCTCTACCTCCGGCAAAAAGCATTATTCTCCATTATAGCATAAATATTTCCCAGTCACACGGGAGGGTCCGGCCGCCTGATAACTGCAAATTCATGCCTTTCAAAAAAGGCCCGCATTCCGTAATCGCCGGAAATACAGGCCCTAAAGTTCATCTGCTTCTGCCGTGATATATAGGTTATAAAGATTCCTGCGATTGCCGGGAGACGACCTTCTCACAATATTCAATGATTTGACTCCGGCGGACAATACCGATGAATCGGTTCATGTCATCAACCACCGGCACAAAATTCTGGACTTTAGCCAGGTTAATCAGATCTTCCATATCAGCATCGATCGAGACCGGCAGATTATTCATCCGCAGCGGTACATCCTTCAGCAAATATTTTGATGCATTCTCAAAGGTAACCGTCCCGCCCGAATCCTTCATGTACCAGAGCAGATCCCCTTCTGTCACCGTACCGGCATATTCTCCGTTGCGGTTCAGAATCGGTACAGCGGTATAGCGGTGAAACTCCATCCGTTCCAAGGTCTGGCGCAGTGTTGAATCCAAGGTAACACAGGCCACTTCTTGTTTAGGAAGTAAAAAAAACGCAATATTCATCTCTTGATCCTCCTCAAAGAGTTCCGAAGGAATTAACCCTGCTTTTTAGGGCACCCGTAGTAATACGCTTCACCCAGCAATTCGTTCCACTCCATTATACCATGAAGACAGGAAGCAGCAGCCACTAACATTACAAATGGCTGCTGCATTTTGACTCTTATTGTATTTGTTATGGGCTGATTACTGTGCTGCTGCTGTAGCTGAAGGCTCCAGTGCATTTTCAGCCTTGCCCGGTTCGATCAGCTGGCTTACCGGAGTGCCGGCATTCATCCAGTTATCGATCATTGCCTTGGCCTCGCTTAAATCCTCTTCATCGACGACATCATAATAAACGCCGTCAATCCGTTTGCCTTCACCCATAACCGTAAAGCTGGAGATATCCATATCCCTGCCGCCCATAAACTTCTTGGCGAGGCTGATAATGGTGGACGGCTCCAGGTCTGTCTTGAAGTTTTCGCCCATAATATCCAGTAGCTCAGGAATTTTACCGATTTGGCTGATTGATAACATTTTATTCGCTACTACATCAATAAAGACCTGCTGGCGTTTCGTCCGGTTAAAATCGCTGTCTTCACGGTAGCGTGTATAATTGAGCGCCTCTTCACCGTTATAATTCGATTTTCCGCCTTCGATGGTGAATTTCTCATGGTCGGCGCCTTTGTTCACAATATCCTTTTTGATGGGTAGCGGAACACCGCCGATCGCATCGACCGCATCCTTAAGTCCCTGGAAATTGATCGTTGCATAATATTGAATGTCATGGCCGAGCAGTGCTTCCAGTGTATCTTTTGCCATCTGCTGACCGCCGAAAGCATACGCATGAGTGATTTTATCTTTTTTGTTACCTTTGTGCCCGATGATTTCCGTATACGTATCGCGGGGGATGGAGATCAGCAGAATTTTGTATTCCTCCGGACGGATAACGGCGTAGATCATCGTATCCGAACGTGCTGTCTCATTCGCCCGCTGATCTGTTCCCAGCAGCATTAAGGAGAACGGATCGCTTTTGTAGACAACGGGTTCCGCTTGTACAGTGGACGTGCTGTCCTTCACCAGCGGCTCATACGACTCTTCTGCCAGTTTAGACTCCACACGGTCGGCCAGGAAAAGATCAAAGGCCAGTACAGAAAGCGGCTTTTGAAACAAAAAGCCTCCGGCGAGAATGACTACAACTGCTATAAGAGCTACATACCTTTTTTTAAACTTATTTTTTTTCATAAATGGGTTCCTTCTTTGTGTTGGAATATACAGAATAAATAAATGATTGCTTGCGATCTATTTACAATGCCTGCCTGCCGCTTACCAGGCAATCATGTCTGAATTTCTCTAGGCCGTCTTACTTGCCCTATTCGGTTTTATTGTCCCCCCTTTCAGGAATCAGGGTCGTTCTATTTGTAGAATAAACCTGGAAAACTGCTTTGACACAAACAATATTTCTATTGTAATCACTTGTGCCTTAAAAAGAAATAACAAAAAACGACATTAATAGTACGTTAGCTGCTGGTAATCACTTAACCTATATGACGCTCAAAATTACGTTTTGTTTTATTCCGGCAAAAAAAAACAGAACCGGCAGGCCCTATGCTTATACGTCACGTGGGCTCTCCGGTTCTGTTGCTGTTCAATCTATTTCTTTAATCCACCATTTTTCAGGCTCAATAATATTGCTCATGGAATCGACATGCACACCCTGCAGGCGCTTGTTTACAGCAGTAATATTCACCCGCTCTGCAAAAAAGATCATCGGCACTTCCTCATTAATCAGCTTCTGCCATTCATAATAGATCTGCTTCCGGTATTCCTTATCATAGGCTTTGTTCCCCACTCCTTCACGGATCAGCTCTTCGCTTTGCTCTGAGGACCAGCGGGAGTAGTTCCATAAATCGGTTATCCGCCAGAGTCCCGAAGGATCGGGATCGCTTGCCAGTCCCCATACTCCGTTGAATAATTCAACAGTAGGGTCATCCTTTTCCACTGCCTCATAAAAAAGATTCAGCTCCTTGAGTGCCCCGCCATTCAGCCGCACATCTAGCCCGACATCCCGCCAGTTCTGCAAAATAGCCTGTGTCCGCTCTTCGGTCGTACTGCTGCCGCTCATAGCATCATAATGAATAACCAGCTTCTGACCCTTCGGATCCTCACGCATTCCATCGCCGTCTACATCGAGATAACCCGCCTCATCAAGCAGAGCCTCCGCCTTTTCCGGGCTGTATGGATACGTATCAATTTCAGTATCGGCAATCTTGGCCCAGCTGGAGCTTGGAATCGGTGTCTCAATCAGCTTGCCCAGCCCATAGGAGTATTTGTTAATGATCCCTTCCCGGTCCAGGGCGTAATACATTGCTTTGCGTAGCCGTTTGTCGGTGAATTTGGGGTTGTCCATCACATTCCGCTGTGCAGTTTCATCCCAATGGCCGAATTTAAAGCCTATGTATTCGTAAGACAGCTCCGCCGATTGCATGAGGGATATGTTATTGAGCTCTTTAAGTGCAGAAAAGGTATCCCGCGGCGCCGTACCAATATCAATGCCGCCCGTTTCCAAAAGTCCGGTAATTTCACTGTCCTTCACTACCTTATAGTTAATACCATCTAATAAAGCCTTGCCCTTATAATAATTATCAAACCGCTGCATCCGGACAAGCTGGCCAGGCTGAATCTCCGTCACCTCAAAGGGTCCAATGCCGATCGGCCTCTTGCGCACCTGATCACTGCCGGCCATATCTTTAACAGCTACTCCGCTAAAATATTTCTTATTCATCGGGTACGGCCACAAGTTATCAATGGTGTTCACCCGTGCCGAATTCACGGTAATCCTTAGTGTGTACGGGTCTATAACCTTTACACCGCTTAGCTGATCTGTTTCTCCGCGATGGTAGGCTTCCACGCCCTTTATCATTTCTACACTATAATATCTGGAGCCTGTATAATCAGGGCTTGCGATCGTCTCCAGTGCAAATTTCCAGTCTTCAACCGTCAATTCATCTCCATTATGCCAGCGGACCCCCGGTCTGATGTTGAAGGTAAATACGGTATGGTCATCGGATTCCTTCCAGGACGCGATGTTTGGAACGGTAGTCAAATCATCCTTCACAGTAAACATAGCCTCTGTAATGAAATCCAGCACATTAGAATCATCTTCGCCCTCAAAAAACGCCGGGTCAAACAGGCCCTGGAACGGAGCAGTATATGCATAGGTAACGGTACCGCCTGAGATGGCTTTATCCTCTGCCTTGCTGTAGCGTACCGGGTAGGAATCGTTGCCTGAACCAGCACCATTACAGGCAGACAGAATAATAGTCATTATCAGCAGAAGTCCGCTGATCTTCAATTTAAGCATGAAGTCCATCCTTTCATCTATATGTACAGTTAAGTGAAAGCGTTTTCTAATGTTTATTTTCTTAAAAATTCTTTTTACTACTCTCATCTAATTCCATAATAAGCTATATATATCATAGAATGCGTAAATTTTTAAATCATGAATTTAACAAACTACAGTATTGAGGATAACCAATAATTGAGCAGATGTGAAGCCCAATAAATGGATGCTGTGTCTGAGAGGTTATTCTCCCATGCAAAAAGGCCTGCCCCCGGGCAGACCTGCAGGTATAAATCTCCGTTCAATCCTCTTCGTCTGTGTGGATGATGCTTAAACCCTCCACATGCCGTTTTCGCATCAGCTTGCGCTTTTTCCGGTCTTCCTTTGTCTCGAAAATAATATCAAAATCGTAGTCCTCCGGGTACAGCTCATCCTTAGACAAGTAGGGTTTCAGCCGTTTATGGTTGAAGCGCATTTTTTCCTTCTGGATCATTACACCGACTATGCCCATACTGTCTTGTTCGGCATATACGATCCCTGTCCGGTTAAGTGAGCTGACGTAAACGGCATCACCAATTTCAAAGCCGGATGTCGGGTTTTTATTGTCTTTTGGCAAACTCACCTCATTCTCTACCCCGGCTGGCTTATCTTCCCCGGAATTTCTGCGCAGTTCATGCTTGGCATGTGCTCTTAGGCCTTTCTCCCTGCCTGCTGCCATCCCCGGACCCTGCTGCTCCCGCTGCTGCACCACGAGCTGGTGTGAACGCCGGATAACCTCTGCAGGAATGCCCAGCTTCTCGGCAATTTGCAGCGCGTAGCTCTCTCCAGCCTCGCCGATTGTCAGCCGGTATAATGGCTGCAGTGTGTCCTTATCAAACTCCATCCGCGCATTTTCGAAACCCGGGGTAGAAGCTGCGAAGACTTTTAACTCGCTAAAATGTGTGGTAACTATAATATTGGCCCCACGCCGGTTCAGCTCCTCCAGAATGGCAATGGAGAGTGCAAAGCCCTCTCCCGGGTCTGTCCCCGCCGCCAGCTCATCAATCAGCAGCAGCACGCCTCTGCCAGCGTAGCGCAGCATGCCCTCAATACTCTTCATCTGGGCCGAGAAGGTGCTTAGAGACTGTGTGAGGCTCTGTCCGTCCCCGATCACACTGATCATCTCTGAGAATACCGTAAAATCGCTGTCCTCTTCCACAGGAACCAGCAGCCCGGATTGTACCATCGCAGTCAGGAGGCCCAGCGTCTTGAGGACAACTGTTTTTCCGCCGGTATTAGGGCCGGTAACAATCAGTGATTTATAACCCTGGCCGAACTCCAGGCTTACGGGTACCATATCCTTCAGTTCGGGATGTCTGCCACCGTTCATCCGTAAGAATCCCCGCTCATTCAAGGCCACCTTCCTCGCTCCGAGAGTCCTGGCGTATTTAGCCTTGGCGAAAATGAAGTCATAGGTGCCAGTTACCCCAATATTGATACGCAGCGCTTCCTGCTCTTGCTCTACAAGGCCGCTCAGCATACTCAGGATGATACTCTCTTCTCTGGCTTCATCCGCTGCCAGCAGCTCAAGCTCGCCCTGCAGGGCGGCTACCTCATAAGGCTCCACGAACACCGTCTGCCCGCTGGTGGACTGGTCCAGCACTGCCCCCTTCACCTGCTTGTGATACTCCCGTTTCACAGGGATCACATACCGGCCGGCCCGCATGCTGACCAGGTTCTCCTGAAGGATCGGCTGATGCCTGGACATAATGCTCTCCAGCTTCCTTTGCAGCCGTTCCTTAGCTACTGCCAGCTTTTTCCGCACCCGTTCCAATCCCTTGCTTGCCTGATCATCAATTACCCCGAAGCGGATACAGCGTTCAATCTCTCCCCTTACCTGCTTCAGCTCCAGCAGCGACGCTCCATAAGCAGCAATACGCGGGGCAATCTGCTCTTTGGAGGCCATATACTTGCGCAGCTGACTGCAGCTGTTCAGGAAAGTAACGATGGCTGTGAAATCCTGCTCATTGTAGAGATACCCGGTACCCATCAGAGATATGATCCATTCGATGCCCTCTAATGATGGCAGTGGAACACTGGCCCCGCGCTCCAGCAGCTCCTTGGCCTCTTCTGTTTCATCCATTGCCCGGTGTATAGCCGGCAGATATGTCATCGGACTCAGTTCACTCACCATTCTCCGGCCTTCATAGGATACGGCATGACGTGCTACATCCTTTTTAATGTCTTCATACCCGAGTGTGTTTAGACTTTCCAAATTCACTGGTATTCCTCCTCTATTCTTCAACTGTCATCGGTATTTGTTCCTAACGCAAAAAAGGGCAAAGACTGCACTATGCAGTCCTTGCCCTCATTCGAATGGTATTGTCCCCTTAATGTGCTGCCTCCGGTTTCACACAAAAAATCATGCCCGGAAAACAGAAAAAACCGTGCTCAAGAGCACGGTTAATCACAAAGAGAACAATAGCCGTAAAGAGGCCATGTTGACGCTTCGCGTGTTCTTAACTAATCATCCACTCTGCGATAAGAACTCAGTATGATTGCACATACTCAAACAGAGCAAGCCTCTTGAAAAAGCGAGTCCTGCTGCTACTTATCCTCAAGTGATATGAAATTGCTTAGTTAAGAACGCTCACCAACATCAAAATTTCCCCTTTAGTTATAGGATACCTGTAATTTACTACATTCTGCTAAGAGAGTCAATTCCCAGCGAAGAAATTGAACACCCAAGTGATTCCATTCTTACTGTCGGCAACTTGTCCATGAAGCGCCCCAAAAAAAGTCTTTTGCAGCTCAACCTGTACTTTTCCGCCATCTTCAACCAGCTTCCCGTAGATGCCGCGCAGCTCTTCTTCGCTCTCCAATGCCATAATGATGCTGACATTCTCTGTCTTGGCCCCCCGGCCATAATCATCAGAGAAATGGATCAGGCTGGATCCAAGCACCAGATCGGCATGCAGCAGCTTGCCGTTATGCTCATTCAGTACCTTGATTTCACCGCCAAATACGCTTTGGTAATACTCCACGGATTCACGTACATTCTCAATAATTACATAAGGGCTTGCACTGATCATCGTTATTCCTCCGGCCTTTTAATTGGACAGCAACCAGCCGTCACTTCTTCTTATTATATACAAAGGCGGCGCAGGTTACCAAGCCTTGAATCAGCTACCTATACTCTTCCGCAGACATAACAAAAAAGCAGCCGGTTTCCCGGCTGCTTCATAAAACGTCCTATTCCGTTGTGTAAGGCAGCAGCGCGATTTGACGCGAGCGTTTTACAGCAATGGTCAGAGCGCGTTGGTATTTTGCACTTGTACCAGTTACACGACGCGGCAAAATCTTTCCGCGTTCGCTGATGAACTTCTTAAGAAGCTCAGTGTCTTTGTAATCAATGTGAGTAATCTTGTTCACAGTGAAGTAGCACACTTTTTTGCGCTTGTTGCGTCCACCACGACGTGCCGGTCTTTTGTCGTTGTCTCCGCCTTCTCTTTGTTTGAAAGCCATGTTCAGTTCAGTCCTTCCTTATTAAAATGGCAAATCATCGTCCGATATATCGATCGGTTTTCCATCGCCCGAAAAAGGATCTTGATTATTGTTGCTGCGCGAGAAATTGTTGTTATTTCCGCGTCCGCTGTTACCGCCGCCACCATAGGATGGTTCTTCGGGTACATTTCCGCCACTTGGCGCATTGCCACCTTCACGGTTCTGCGAGGATTCCAGGAAACGGACATTATCGGCAATAACTTCAGTAACGTATACACGTTTACCTTCGTTATTCTCGTAATTCCGAACTTGGATACGGCCTTCTACGGCTGCCAGACGGCCTTTGCGCAAGTAATTGGCACAGGTCTCAGCCAGCTGTCTCCAGGTTACTACCGGGATGAAGTCCGCTTCGCGTTCACCGTTCTGGCCCGTAAAGTTGCGGTCTACGGCAAGCGTAAACTGCGTTACGGCAACACCAGCGGGAGTATAACGAAGTTCCGGGTCACGGGTCAACCGACCGATCAGAATGATACGGTTCAACAATTCAATCCCCTCCTTTTAAGCGATTCGTTACAAAGCTTGTCAAGATCTTAGGCAACGTCGTTCGTAATGAGATAACGAATAACTTCGTCGGAAATCTTCATGAGACGCTCGAGTTCAGTAACTACTGCAGGTTCTGCAGTAAAGTTAACCAAAACATAAACGCCATCACGGAATTTCTTGATCTCATACGCAAGACGGCGTTTACCTTGCACATCGTGCTTTGTAATTTCTCCGCCGTTGGAGATGACGCCTTGGAATTTTTCGACTGCTGCTTGAACGGCTTCTTGTTCAATGTCAGGACGAATAATGTACATGACTTCATATTTGCGCATAATTTTCACCTCCTTATGGTCTGCGGCCCCTGATCACGTCAGGAGCAAGGAACGAGCACAAACATAGACTCGCACCAAATCAATATACCAAATACCTCTGCTGATTGCAAGTACTAATAATCCTCGGCAGATCATGGGAGCTTATGGACTACATGAATGGCATCCGGCCGGCGCACAATATAACCGCATTGCCACATCATCTGAGGAGGGATCAACATGGGTGAACAAACAGAATATGAAAAAGGCGACAAAGCACCAAACCCGGGAGTCTATACAGAAGTAGGAGAAGCCCGCAGCTTTCACACCCAAATTACGAATCCAAAACGCATCACGATGGAAAAGGGAGATACCTTCCCTGAAACAACAAACAAAGACCGTAAGTGGAAAAAGGTTGAAAAAGCCCGGGTTCATTAATTTTTTAAATTACATGTATAAGAAAACGGGTGCCCGCCCATAATAAACTTAGGCAGTACAAAAGAGAGGTGTGGTTCCGTTGGACGTCGTAGACGAACACAATCACTGGGATTCTGATTCAGCAACTATTGTAACCCGGGAACAGTAAGGCTGGCCCTTAAAAAAGGTATCAGCTTTTGCAATACCCAATCACTTTAGCGGCTATAAACAGAGAAATTCCGAACATCATTGATGTACTGCCTCTGGAGAGAGATCCTTGCGGATCTCTCTTTTTGTTGTGTTTGGTGTGACAATACTTCAAGTCTGGAAACAAAAAAACCTCCACAATAGCAGAGGTTCTATCTATCAATGATATTAAATGTGCTGTAATGGCGGAGAGGGTGGGATTCGAACCCACGCACGCTGTGACACGCCTAACTGATTTCGAGTCAGCCCCCTTGGGCCTCTTGGGTACCTCTCCGCAGCAAGAATTATTGTATCATGTCACTTTCAGTTTTGCAAGCTTAATTATTCTGTAAACCCTCTTCTTTTGAGCGCAGCACCTTTTTCAGGTTTTTCTCGAATTTGGCGCGGGGAATTAAAACACTGTGCTGGCAGCCGACGCATTTTATCCGAATATCCATCCCCATCCGGATGATCTCCATTTCATTGGTTCCGCAGGGATGGGGCTTCTTCATCTGAACAATATCCCCTAATTGAAAAACTTTCCGTTCCATCAGTTCTCCCCCTTTTCTCCCTCTTGAGCAGCAGCCACCTGTCTTCGCGGAATAGCACCAACAGCACCTGCCGCCTCTTCTGCCTGCGCTTCAAGCTCACGGGCCTTCCGCTCGGCCTCCGCCTCTTCCAGAGCCGTCTGTTTCTCCAGCGCTTGCTTGATATCGCTTTGGATCTGCCGCTGCGCTGCGTCTCGGGCATTTGGCTGGCAATTGGCCGCTATACGAATTACGTATTCAGAAGTATTCATCGATTGAATCCCCAGTATATTCGGATAAGCCAGTATATTTTCATTCCGTTCTTCAATTCCCTGTAACGCTTCGGCGATTAGAGCAATTGTAGTTTCAAGTCCCCGCTCAATCTTCACCGGAACATCCACTACCGCCAAGGCATTAGCCAGAGAATAATTCGTTACGTTGACAATCGTGCCGTTAGGGATAATATGAACCTCACCTGTACTGCTGAGCAGTCTGGTCGTTCTGAGACCGATCATTTCTACGGTTCCTTTATAAGTTCCCGTCTGAATCACGTCGCCTACTGCGAACTGATCCTCAAAAATGATAAAGAAACCGGTAATTACATCCTTGACCAAACTCTGCGCTCCGAAACCGACAGCCAGACCAACAACACCGGCTCCGGCCAGCAGCGGCCCAAGATTGAAATCGAATTCGGAAAGAATCAGCATAATCATGACAAAATTACAGATGACCGTAACTACATTTTTCAGAAGCCCGCCTACGGTAGAGAAACGGCGGCTGTATGCCAGTAATCTGCCCCTGGTTTCACGTTCCATCGAGCGGTCAATAATTCCGTATACGACTTTAATAATAACCCTGGTCAGAACAATGATTAGTAAAATCCTCAGGCCTGAAAAAAGCATGTTCGCCCACATATTTTCATCAGTAAACCATTCCCACACTTTATCCTTGAAGTGGACCACCTGCTCTACAGGATTATCAGGCGTTGTCGCCTCTAATATCCATCTATTCATTTGATCCCTCCTTATTATTCTACCTCTATGTAGCCGCCGCCCTCTCCACTCTTACTGAATATTCCGCGGATTTCAACATTCTGTTCGGCAATCAGCTTGCGGACTCCACCGAGATCAGCTTCGAAAAATTGGATCGACATCGCACACCCAGCGGTAATTTCTTTGGGTGTCGGGAAGATATCGATTTCGATCTCCGCATATTCAAGCAGCATTTCCGCGCGCAGCGCCTGCTGCGTAGAATCAAATGCAATCAGCATCTCTTCCTCCATGTCTTTGCCTCCCTCTGGGCTTAAGGTCCTATCTCTTGCACCTGTAGTATAAAAACCCTCTTTCATCCATATACTAGGATCATTAACATTCTCCCCGCGGACAGATGGCTTAAGCTATCAGCAATCTATGAAATGGAATGGCAGACTGCTGGTATTTTCGTAGAAGTTCCGCTCCAGAAAGGAAGATTATATGAATTTCTCTTCTCAAGCTGTACCGCTGCCAGAGCCGTCTTGTTTAAAAATATCACATGCTGATCCTAACATCTACTCGGCGATCATGCACCGTTTGCTTTTCCACTTATCACGTACCCGTCCTGATACTCCAATTGTGATTGTCTGTGTAGGTACGGACCGCTCTACCGGTGACTCCCTTGGCCCTTTGGTCGGTACGGCATTAGCCCGCTTTCACAGTCCCTTGTTCCATCTTTACGGAACACTGGACGAGCCTGTACATGCCGTGAATCTGGAAGAGACTTTGACTCTTATTCACAATAAATATAAGGATCCCTTTATCATTGGCATTGATGCCTGTCTAGGGCATTCCGCCAGTGTTGGCTGCATCCAGGTCGTGGATGGCCCACTGCGTCCAGGAGCCGGCGTCAATAAGCAACTGCCTCCAGTCGGAGATATTCATCTGACCGGTATTGTAAATGTCGGCGGATTTATGGAGTATTTCGTATTGCAGAATACCCGGCTGAGTCTTGTCATGCGTCTGTCTGACATTATTGCGGTCAGCCTCTATTCCGCTTTAAAACAATGGAAGCTTCATGCTAAATCTGCTGCAGCGCTAGAGCAATAACTTCCTTCTCCTCCGGTGAGAGCGGATACTGGGAATCTCCGCCTTCCAGCGGTTTAGAGTATATATAAGAATTCTCGCGGTTGTGCAGGCTTGTTAATACCACACCATTACTGCTGTCATCAATGATTGCCATTGAAAAGCTTAAGTCATTACCGCGTTCACCGAATGCGTTATAACGCTTCATCGCAACTTTTGATTTCATGCTGCGCATTTTAGTCTGTGCTGTTTCAATTAACGCCTTGTGTTCACGCTGTCCCTCTTCAAGCATTTCACTCTGATTTTTGAGATCAATCAGCAGGCTTTCCAGATCCTCGACACCATTCCCGCTCATCATTATTTCGTATTTACGCCGCATTTTACGGAGCTTACTGCCCTGAACGATCTGGATAATTACCAGCACCAATAGAATAACAGCAGCAGCAAATACAACTAATGATAACTGTTCACTTATTATTTGATTCAACTCAGACATATATGGACCATCCTTTTGTATTTATCTGCTGGAGTGAAGGCCATATAACTCAGCCATGGCATCCAGCAATCTGTTAATATCATGTTCTGTGGAGCTTACTCCTACACTTGCCCGCACAGCTCCGCTCTCCAGCGTCTCAACAGCCTGATGAGCTAATGGCGTGCAATGCATTCCAGCCCGTACAGCTATGTTGTATCCCCGGTCCAGACGGTGTGCAATATCTGCTGATTCCTGTCCTTCGATTGTAAACGAAACAATTCCGCTCCGCGGAGCTCCGATGGCAGGACCAAGCAGCCTAATACCAGGGATTGCCGACAGTCCCTCCATCATTTTCTGCGTTAATATCCATTCCTGATGATGGATATTTTGTGTACCCAGCGATTTAATGATATTCACACCGGCGAGCAGTCCGGCTATGCCGACTGCATTCTGTGTACCTGCCTCATAGCGGTCGGGACGCACCGCCGGTTGTTCGCTGTTTTCGGATTGGCTGCCGGTTCCCCCGAGCATCAAAGGTTCCAGATCAAGCTCTGGCGAGATATAGAGTCCTCCTGTTCCTTGCGGACCAAGCAGACCCTTGTGTCCCGGAAAAGCAAGCAAATCAATGTTCATCTCTTTCACATTGATATCCAGTGAACCGGCACTTTGGGCTGCATCGACCAGAAAAACAGCACCCTTAGATTTGGCGATATCACCTATATCACCAATCGGGAGTATACTGCCAAGCAGATTTGAGCTATGATTGCAAATCACCATTTTAGTATTAGGTTTAAAAAGCTCATTCAATTCCTGCAGATTGATTTGTCCCTCTTTATCGACCCGCAAATAATCAACCTCTACCCCCATTGTCCGGCGCAAATATTCTAATGGCCTGCGTACAGAATTATGCTCAGTCATCGTCGATATCACATGATGTCCTGGTTGAAGTGTACCCTTAATGGCCATATTTAGCCCCATCGTTGTATTGTGGGTAAAGGCAATATCCTGGGCATTTGATACTGCAAACAGTTCAGCCAGCAAGGCGCGTGCTCTCACAAGCACCCTGCCCGTCCCTATAGCCAGCGAGTGGTTACCGCGACCGGCATTAGCCCCCGAGTGTTCCAACGCTTCCATCATTGCCACAGCCACCTCTGGCGGCTTAGGCCAGGAGGTTGCCGCATGATCCAGATATACCAGTGGCTCCATTCTCTAACCTCACTTTTCGAGTTTAAAAAACATACCCCTCCATATCCGTGTTAAGGATACCTCAGGATATGTTTTCGGGCAAAGATATTCAAATCAGTTCCCCAATAGTTCGAGCAGTCTTTCCAAGTCTTGGGCGCTATAGTAGTTGATCTCGATTTTTCCTTTGTCTTTACCTTGCTTAATTTTTACTGTGGTCTTGAATCTTTCACGTAACCCTTCCTCTACATTATCAATGTATGGATCACGTTTAACAATTTTCGCCTTCACTCCAGCAGTTGGTTTACGGTCAAGATTCTTCACAACCTCTTCCAGTTGTCTTACACTCCACTGCTGTTCCACACATTGTTCGGCCAGCTGCTTTACAGTTTCGGAATCCTTCAACGCCACAATTGCCCGGGCATGACCCATCGAAATTGTTCCACGTGAAACATAATCCTTAACTTCCTCCGGCAATGTGAGCAACCGCAAAAAATTAGCGATATGCGATCTCGACTTACCAACCTTCAGAGATAATTCCTCCTGAGTCAGTGAAAACTGATCCATTAAACCTTGGTATGCAACCGCAACTTCCATCGCATTCAGATTTTCACGTTGCAGGTTCTCAATCAGGGCAATTTCCATCACCTGTTGGTCACTCAAACTTCGCACAACAGCAGGAATTGTTGCCTTTCCACAATATTGTGACGCCCGAAATCTGCGCTCACCGGCGATGATTTCATATCCCTTTAACACGCTGCGGACAATAATCGGTTGAATGACTCCATGTTGTCTTATGGACTCGGCCAGTTCTTGAATTGCTTCTTCATTGAAATCCTTGCGCGGCTGATAAGGATTAGCCCGCAACTGACCCAAAGGTATCTCCACAACCTTGTCATCTTCGTTGATCGACAAGGATGGAATTAATGCATCTAGACCTTTCCCTAAACGCTTACTCATAAGAGATCACTTCCTTTGCCAACTCTAAATACACTTCTGCTCCTTTGGAACGGGTATCGTACGTAATAATGGATTGTCCATGCGACGGAGCTTCGCTAAGACGAACATTACGGGGAATAATCGTTCTATATACCTTCTCCTGGAAATACTTTTTGACCTCTTCAATAACTTGAATCCCCAGATTCGTCCGGGCATCAAGCATGGTCAGCAGTACTCCCTCAATTTTCAGATGAGTATTAAGATTTTTTTGTACTAAACGCACTGTATTGAGCAATTGGCTGAGCCCCTCCAGCGCATAGTACTCACACTGGATTGGAATAATGACCGAGTCTGCCGCAGTGAGTGAATTAATAGTAAGAATGCCTAGTGAAGGCGGGCAATCGATGATGATATAATCATAATTACTTTTAACCGCATTGAGTGCTTTTTTGAGTTTCAGTTCTCTGGAGATCGTCGACACTAATTCGATTTCAGCACCTGCCAATTGAATCGTAGCCGGGATAATATCTAGCCCTTCGATCTGCGTCTGTAGAATTGTTTCTTGAGGGTTAGCCTCATTAATAAGTATATCGTAAATGCAATTTGCTACATCCGCTTTGTTGACGCCAACGCCGCTTGTAGTGTTGCCTTGCGGATCGATATCAACAAGAAGCACTCTTCTCCCCAAAGTAGCCATTCCGGCACCCAGGTTCACGGAGGTTGTCGTTTTACCAACGCCGCCTTTTTGATTTGCTATGGCAATAATCTTGGACACTTATTTCACCTCGAATTGTTAGAAAGAATCATCTTGTAGTTCGTGAAGTTGTAACGGCGTAGGCCGTGAATTAAACGGCATCACTTATTGCAAGAAATATAGACAAATATACAGGTATTATTTTCAATGAATTCATCCGCCAGTATAATCGGATTGTAGTCACACAAAAGGCGGCCAATCACCTCAGGGCCGCCTTCAGCTTTTGAAACAATTTATCGTTTTGGGATCTGAATCACAATCTCATAATGGTCGCCGCGGTCATTTTCCGAGGTCTTTATTTCCATTCCTGAGCCTGATACCATATCAATGGATTGACGAATTGTATTAAGCGCTAGACGAACGTCCTTGGTGTAGGAAACCCGTTTTGATTTTTTGGTCTGGTTAACAGCTTTGTAAAAGGCAATACGAGCTTCAGTCTGCTTCACATTCAAGCCCTTGGCAATAATCTCAGCCAGTACTTTCAGCTGCATTTCCACACTGTCCAGAGATAACAAGGAACGAGCATGTCTCTCTGTGATCTGTCGTTCCATGAGGGCTGTCTTAACTTGCTCGGGCAGCTGCAGGAGGCGAATCTTATTTGCGATTGTGGATTGGCTTTTCCCTAACCGCTGTGCCAAGCTTTCTTGAGTCAATTGATGGAGATCAATCAATTTCTGATAAGCAATAGCTTCCTCAATAGCGGTTAAACCTTCGCGCTGCAAATTTTCTATTAAGGCAATTGATGCAGCCTGAGAATCATTAAACTCACGAACAATGGCCGGAATGGTCTCCAAGCCGAGCTTCTTAACCGCACGCCAACGCCGTTCACCAGCGATAATCTCATACAAAGAATCACGCACTCGCACAACGATGGGTTGAATAACTCCGTGAGTTTTGATGGTCTGACATAGCTCGTCTATCTTCTCATCATCAAAAATTGTCCGTGGTTGATAAGGACTGCTAATTACCTCATGAACCGGGATCTGTTTGATCTCTTCTCCGCTGCTCCGCTCGGTAAATCCAAAAAGCTTGGTGAATTGTTCTTTCATTCCGTTCATAACCACCTAGTTTCGTTATAGTACGATCCTCTTGACCTTGCCTGGAAAAAAGCTTATCGTACAGCATTCAATGCAACCTGAAAGCCCAGGTAAAAAGACGCTCATTTCCGGAAGAAACTTCATTCCAGATAGTCGCTGAAATTCTATCACTATATTATTCTATCACTTTTCCGCTCATAATCCTATTCTTCATAAAGACCTATTTTTCCCGCATTTAAAGCTGACAATTGTGGATTCTTTAAGTAAAAGAATTTCGTTCCTCCAGCATGTATGTGATACCTTGGGATTAACTGGAGTAGAACTCATTCATGGCCGGGCGGAGGATATAGCCAGACAATTCGTTCATCGTGACGCTTATGATGTAGTAACTGCCCGTGCTGTGGCACGTTTATCACTGCTGAATGAATTCTGTCTTCCCTTCACGCGAAAAGACGGTATTTTTGCAGCGATGAAGGGTAATGATCCTGCCGAGGAATTAACAGAAGCCAAAAGAAGCCTCAAGGAATTGCGGGCTGAACTCAAGCAAGTGGAGTCATTCAGCCTGCCCGTAGAGGAATCGGCGCGCCACATTGTGATGATCCGCAAAACAGGAGCTACACCGGCCAAATATCCCCGCAAAGCAGGAATGCCTGCCAAAGTGCCACTGATCTGATTGTTTCACG
>CAKMKL010000316.1 GCA_927443375.1 uncultured Paenibacillus sp.
CACTTCCACCAGTTCGGCTGAGGATAGGCACATAGACCGTTTCCAGAATTCAATCAGCACAGGGCCGCAGTTCTCCGTATGCATAAGATCGCCGAGCCGGAGCGCCAGGGCCTCCTTTTTCCAGGGCAGAAAGCTGTGATACAGCAGGAAATCAGGTCCTTGGCAGCCTAGCTGGTACAGTTCAGGACAGGTCTCCATATCCGCCAGAAAAGAAAATTCACTCCTGAATTCCTCCGCAAGCTGCTTACCGTACTCCAGATGCATCCAAATGTTAGGCATTCCATTCACCCCTCATGAACGTAGTTTCCTCCAGCATACAGGTTTTATATTAAAAGAAACTGAAAAGTGTTGTAGCGGTTTGTAATCCCGGTGATTGTGAATACAGAGCGAATATGCCCGGTTCCGCTTCTTCTTTAGGGTACTCCTGACTTTAATCTTTTTCAATAATTCTCCATAAGAGAGGGCCTCTTTTTTCCTGCACGTATAGGCTGCTCCAATTTTTTGCATATTAGCTCTTATTCCTAAGGCAGCAAGCTCTCCAGCGGGAGAAATCCGCGCATACAGGTAGGCGTCCCGTGTATTTGCAAAATGCGTATAGAAGAATTATGTTTAATTACATAGTTAAGAAGTTTGTAAAATGTGGAACAATGGAGAATAGAACGTACGGAGGGATAGCTTTGAAAGATTCCAAATGGACCTGGCGCAGTGTGAGCCTGATTTCCATAGCAGCAACAATAATATTGATTGTGGGATTTGTTTCTGCAGTTGGCGATATTCTTAACCCGCAGGGAGAAGCTCTGTCAACCGCTTTACCTCAAAAGACGACAGTTCCAACTGCGGCAGCCGGAGATTCGATGAGGATTCTCGCGCTGGGTGATTCGCTTGCCAAGGGAACAGGTGACAACGACGGAAGCGGTTTTGTTAAGCGCACGCTGGACGGATTGTCGGCTGACGGAGGATCTGCCGAGCTGCTTGGCAATATGGGGATTAACGGACTGACAACGGCCGGACTGCAAACCAAGCTTAAGGAAGATGGCGTCCGTTACGCTCTGCGGCAGGCAAATATTATTCTAATTTCCATTGGCGGCAATGATCTTTTCCGCGGCTCGGATATTCTGGGCGATGCGACAGAAGGCCAGGGAGCGGCAACACCAGGCCCGTCTCCATCGGCAGCCGCTCAGAAGCAGGATGCTGCAAGCTCAGTCCATGCAACAGGAACCATTGACGGGAAAAACAGCGCTCTGGTTACTTCCACGCCTAAGCCGGGTGAAGACGAGTTAACGCCGGAGTCGCTGCTGGCTGCCTTGCCGGATGCCGCGAAGCGGCTGGGTGAGATCCTGCAGACGATTTCCGAGATTAATCCGCAGGCGCAAATATTTTATGTGGGTCTATACAATCCCTTCGGAGATATTAAGGACCTGCTCGTGCCGGGGAATCAGGCGGTAACAGCCTGGAATAATGCCGCGATGGATATTATTAATACACACAGCAACATGACCCTTGTTCCAACCTTTGATTTATTCAACCGCCATTTGGACAAGTATCTCTCAGGCGATCATTTTCACCCGAACGGCGACGGCTATCAGCGGATCAGTGAACGGATTATACAAGCTGTTCGATAAGAAGATAAGAGGTTTTTAATGCAGAATTGAATGCGGGCAAGGAGTTGTTGGATATGACAAAAGAGACAGGCGGAGGCACCGGAAACGTTGTATTGTCCGTTGATGGGGTCCGCAAAAAAATAGGCCGCAAATGGATCATCGACAATGTTACCTTTGACGTGAAGCAGGGGGAGATCTTTGGTTTCCTGGGTCCGAACGGCGCCGGTAAAACGACCACTATCCGGATGCTCGTGGATCTGATCCGCCCGACTGAAGGAACCATCACCGTCTGCGGCTACAATGTCAACCGTGATCCCGAAAAAGCGCTCCAATACGTTGGCTGTATCGTAGAGAACCCGGAAGTGTACACCTATTTAACCGGCTGGGAAAATCTGCAGCACTTTGCCCGGATGCAGCCTGGAGTAGGTACGGAGCGGATTGCCGAGGTGGTAGAGATTGTCCGGCTGGATCAGCGCATCCATGATAAGGTAAGCACCTATTCGCTTGGCATGCGGCAGCGGCTCGGCATTGCCCAGGCGCTGCTGGGACGCCCGCGGCTGCTCATTCTGGATGAACCGACGAACGGGCTGGACCCCAAAGGCATCAAGGAGTTGCGCGAATTTATCCGCGAGCTGGCTGAAGGCGGTCTTGCCGTATTCGTGTCCAGCCATTTGCTCAGTGAGATTCAGCTGCTGTGCGACCGCGTCGCAATTATCAGCAAAGGGCGGGTTCTGGCCGTCGGCGGAGTAAATGAACTTGTCGCCCGTAACTCCCCTTATGTGCTCTGGGATTTGGAGCCGCTTGAGACAGCGAGAGGCATTCTGGAAGAACGCCCGGATATCCGGCTGCTCCGGCTGGACGAGGTTACGCTGGACGACTCCATTATTGCCGGAATGGGCGAGGGCTCTTTGATCACAGCTATGGAGGATGACTTGATACCGGAGATTGTGGCTGTCATGGTTACAGCTCAGGTGGAAGTTAGAGCCGTGCATAAAATTAACCCCACACTGGAACAGCTATTCTTGAAGCTAACGGAAGGTGAATCTATTGACTAATCTGCTTCCGCTCATCCGTAATGAGTGTACGAAAATAATAAAAAAGAAACGATTCTATGTTATACTGCTGATTCTGCTTGTACTCGTGCCAATGTTTACATATGCGCAGATGCGGATAGCTGAACGCAGCCGGGACAAGTTTAATTCGGACTGGAGGCTGGAGGTCCAGCAGCAGATCACCGATAATCAGAACTCGCTCGGCAGTGACCGTATTCCGGAGGAGTGGAAGTCGTACCGGCGGATTTTTGTCCAGCAGCTGCAGTTTTATCTGGATCATGATGTGAATCCGAATGAGCCGAGCGGAGTGACGTTTACCCGTGAATTTCTGGATAATTCCGTCTCATTATTCATTCCGCTGCTGATTATGGCCGTTGCCTCCGATCTTGTGTCCGGGGAACGGACGACAGGCACAATCAAAATGCTGCTCACCCGGCCGGTTAAACGCTGGAAGGTCCTGTTCAGCAAGCTGGTGGCGCTGCTCATGTTTGTTTCCCTAATTGTGCTCTCGGTATTTGTGATCAGCTACCTGATTTCAGGGCTCGCCTTCGGATATAAGGGCTTTAGTATCCCGGTCTTTACCGGATTCCAGCTCAGCGGAGATACGGTGGATATGTCGACCGTTCACTCGGTGCCGCAGTGGAAATATCTATTGATGCAGGGCGGACTGATCTGGTTCGTCAGTGTAGTTGTTGCTCTCTTGGCCTTTATGGTATCGGTTCTGGTGCGCAGCACGGCGGCGAGTATTGTCGTAATGATGGCAGCGCTGATTGCCGGAACCATACTCACCAATATGGCCGCAGCTTGGACGACAGCGAAGTATTTGTTTATGGTTAATCTGGGGTTGACGGGATATTTGGCCGGCACGCCGGCGCCAATTGAGGGAATGACGTTGTCTTTTTCCATGGCTGTTTTGGGCGTTTGGGGGATTGCAGCCATAATCATTTCATTCGCCGTCTTTACGAAACGGGATATTTTGAATTAGAATGTACAAAGTGAACGAAAACGTTTGTTTGCATTTCAGAGTAAGTGAGACAAAGAAGGAGGAGCATGAATGCTCGAACAGATCGATATGTTTGCAAAAGTCTCTAAGAACGGCGAAGCAGGCCGGACTGGATACGATGCTGACGACATTCAGGTGCTCGAAGGTCTGGTTGCGGTCCGCAAACGGCCCGGCATATATATCGGAAGTACGAGTTCCTCGGGACTGCACCATCTAGTATGGGAAATCGTGGATAACGCCGTTGATGAGCATTTAGCCAAATTTTGTTCCAAAATTGATATTACCTTGCCGCCGAGATTAGAGCTTTCACTGCGCTTCTTGCCGCTGCGGATTTCATCGCGGGCCTTTCGGGCCGCTTCCCGCGCCTTAGAAGCCTGAATGGACTTCTTCAGCAGACTCTGCGCTACCTGGGGATTCTCCTCCAGGAACCGGGCCATATTCTCGGACACGATATAATCGACGGCGCTGCGGGCAGAGGCGCTGCCGAGCTGATCCTTCGTCTGGCCGACAAATTCAACCTCGGACATCTTCACGCTGATTACGGCCATCATGCCTTCGCGCAGATCATTCCCTTCCAGATTCTTGTCCTTTTCCTTCAACAGCTGCGTCCGGCGTGCGTAGTCGTTCAGCACACGTGTATAAGCCGTCTTGAAGCCTGTCTCATGTGTCCCTCCGCTGCGGGTAGGAATAGAGTTCACGAAGGAGGCCAGCGTTTCTGTGTATCCGGCGTTATACTGCAAGGCCACTTCAACCTCGATGTCATCCTTCTCCGAACTGAAATGGATCACATCATGCAGGGTATCCTTGCCTTCATTCAGGAACTGCACGAATTGGCTGGCTCCGCCTTCATAGAAATATTCATCCTGACGGCCGCTTCGCTCATCGCTAATGTTAATGCGCAGGCCCGAGTTCAGGAAGGCGATTTCCTGTACCCGCTCTGCCAAGGTGTCATAGTTCAGGGCAATGCCATTTGCAAAGACGCGAATATCCGGCTTGAAGGTAATCTTCGAACCGGTCTTATTCGTATTCCCGAGAATCTCAAGGCCGGTTACTGGCTCGCCTACATGCTCCTTGCCGTTTTTATCTACCCAGTATTCGAAGCGCTGGCGGTGGATTTTGCCGTCACGGTAAATTTCGACTTCCAGCCACTCGGACAATGCATTGGTCACGGAAGCACCGACGCCATGCAGACCGCCCGATTTTTTGTAGCCGGAACCGCCGAATTTGCCGCCCGCATGCAGGATCGTAAAGACTACCTGTGGGGTTGGCACTCCTGTCTTATGCATTCCGGTCGGTATGCCCCGCCCGTTATCGATTACTGTAACAGAACCATCCTTACGCAAGGTAATATCAATTTTGGAACAAAATTTGGCTAAATGCTCATCAACGGCGTTATCCACGATTTCCCATACTAGATGGTGCAGTCCCGAGGAACTCGTACTTCCGATATACATGCCGGGCCGT
>CAKMKL010000317.1 GCA_927443375.1 uncultured Paenibacillus sp.
GATGAACTCCTGCAGGTCATTCTTGAGCCGCTGCCCGCTGCCCCGGTACCGGAACAGCAGCGACTGTTTGCCGGAGGCAACGGCCGCCCGGGCAAGCTCCTTCAATTCTGCGGCAGAGGTAACAACCTGATCTTCTTCATACAGCCTGTAGTCCAGCTGGTCCTGAAGCTTCTGATACACGGACACGTTCTGGCCGCCACGGCTGACCAGTTCAGACAAGGTCTGGGCATAGCCCACGGAGGCTGCCGGATAAGATTTAACCCAGCTATGGTCGCGGCGCATTTGCGCATCTGTTCTCATATAGTACACCGTGCTTACTCCATCTTCCGTACTAGGCGAAGGATCATCCCAAGTCGTATCCAGATGGTACCAGCGCCCGTCCAGCTGCACCAGATTCCAGGCATGGGACTGCGATACGCCTCCCTCCGGTCTTGCCTTACCTTCAACTATTTTATTAGGTATGCCTGCACCAAGCAGCAATTTATAGGTAAGCAGGGAATATCCCTGGCATACCGCGCTGCCGCTTTGCAGACCTTCGTAGGCGGTATATTTACTATAGGTGTTGTCATATTTCAAGTTCAGCACGACCCAATCGTGAATGACCTTGACCTTCTGGTGATTATCCATCCCAGGTGTAATGATCTTTTGCAAAATTGCTTGCACCTGCTTATTCACATAGGCTGTCTGCTGCAGTGTCTCCCTGTATTCCACCTGAACCGTTACATTCGCAGAGCGGCTGCTCCCCCGGTATGAGAAAGCGTAACTGTCTATGATGTAGTACAGATAGGGATCGCTGCCCATCGCCTGGTCAATAGCACTTTGCACCTTCGGCTTGCTGATATTGCCCTCATAGGTAAAGGTGATGTTCTCTCTGCGGTTATTCATTGCCCCGGCCAGCCTTTGGGCCATTTCACTTACAGATTGAAGTGACGACGATGCTGCGGCGGCATAGGCCTGCCCCCAGCCATAGTAAGCCGCAGGCGGCAAAGCTGCGAACAGCATCATCCCTCCCAGCATGGTCTTCATCAGCGACAAACGTTTCTTTCCCATTTCTCCCCCGTGCCTCCTGCGAACTTCGAATAGCCTTTCCACATAGTTTGTACTCTATATTAGATGCCTGGAATTGCTTCCGCACAACCATAATATTACTTAATCTGTTTGTAACCATACAGAGGACAGAAATTCCTTTCTCCGTATACGCTATATTGTTAATATCGGTCCGGAATGCCCGTTAAATAAGCCTTTCCTGCCTGCCGGCTATTTCAATATCCTCAGGCTCCCTTTCCACAAAAAAAACCGCTCCCGCGCAGATTATCTCTACGTATGGAGCAGTTCCGATTCTCATTCAGTTATCCTGCGCCAGTTCCTTCGCTTCCGTCAAACCGTTATGAAGTACACTTCTCCGGCTTTAACCGGCAACGGATGTTCCGCTCCGACCAGAGAGCCGTCAGGAAGCTGAATCTTCAGCCCGCGCGGATATACCAGACGGCATTCTCCATCGCGCGACGCGGTAATCCGCGCAGATACCAGCACATGATCCTGCCATTCGAGGTCCACTTCATACCCTCCGCGTGCCTTAATTCCGCTGATTTTGCCGTTTTTCCATGCGTTCGGCAGGGCCGGCAACAGAGTGATTTCACCGAGATGGCTCTGCAGCAGCATCTCCGCTATCCCGGCGGCAGCGCCGAAATTGCCGTCAATCTGAAACGGAGGGTGGGCATCGAACAGGTTAGGATAGGCCGAGCGGGACAGTAGCGTCCGGACAAAACTGTAGGCCGATTCGCCTTCCTTCAGCCGTGCGTAGAGGTTGATCAGCCAGGCACAGCTCCAGCCGGTATGTCCGCCCCCCGATGCAATCCGCTTCGCAAGCGACAAACGGCTGGCTTCGAGCAGTTCCGGTGTGTCCCGTTCATTAATCAGATCTCCGGGATACAGACCATATAAATGAGAGACATGACGGTGCCCCGGTTCTGATTCTTTGAAATCCCCGATCCATTCCTGCAGACGTCCGTCCTCACTAATTTGCAGCGGCATCAGCCGGGACAAGGCCTCCTCCAGCTGAAGCTGAAACTCGTTGTCCTCCTCCAGAATCTGTGCTGCCTGCAGGCAATGGGTGAATAGCTCACGGATCAGGCTCAGGTCCATTGCCGAACCCATGGAGATGCTGCAAGGCTCACCTTCTGCCGTTACAAACCGGTTCTCCGGAGAAGTAGACGGATTGGTTAAGAGCAGACCCTCCGGTCCTTCCACCAGCCAGTCCAGCGCAAACAGCGCCGCCCCCTTCATCAGCGGATAAGCCGTTTCCTGTAAGTAGGTGGTATCCGGATGATAAGCATAATGCTCCCACAGATGACGGCTCAGCCACACACCGCCCATCGGCCAGAAGGCCCAGCTGGCATCCCCGCCTGACGGCACAGAGCTCCGCCACAGGTCAACATTGTGATGGGCTACCCAGCCGCGGGCACCGTAGTGCACTGCAGCCGTTCTGGCTCCAGTCTCACTGAGCTCCCGGATCAGATCAATAAGCGGCTCATGAAGCTCGCTGAGATTGCCCACCTCTGCCAGCCAGTAATTCATCTGGGTATTGATATTAGTCGTATAGTTGCTGTTCCAGGGCGGTGTCACATGCTCGTTCCAGATCCCCTGCAGATTCGCCGCCTGCGAGCCGGCGCGTGAGCTGCCCATCAGCAAATAACGGCCATACTGGAACAGCAGTGCCTCAAGCTGCGGATCCTCTTGTCCGGCCTTATAGGCGGCCAGCCGCTCATCTGTCGGACGTTCAGCCGCTTCCCAGCCTCCGAGGTCAAGATCCACCCGCCGGAAGAGCGCCTGATGATCGGCGGTATGCCGCTGCTGCAGCTCTTCATATGTCATCGCTGCTGCCGCAGTCAGCCGCTGTACACAGCTCTCCGCAGGGCTCAGAAGCACCGCCGGGATTGCCTGGCGGCTGCTCTTCAGGTGGGCAACTTTACGTTTCAGCTCCTCATAATCCGAAGCCGCAGCAAGCAGCAGCTGTACCTGATCAGCCCCGGAGATGACAAGCTTCCCGTCCCGGTACTCAACCCTGCCTCCCGAAGTCAGGACCTGCAGGTGAAGCTCGAAGGCTATACCCAGCCCCTCCTCATATTGAATGGCGTACGGATGATCCTGATGATAGTTGTCGGCTATGTGCGTAGGGCAGCGGCCTTCCAGCACCATCTTCCCTTCTCCGGCTTCCTTCACAGCATGCTGAAGAGGGCTGTTCAGGGTAAGCGTTAGGTTCAGTCCGCCTTTAACTTCACTTGTTTCCTGTATGACTAACACACCGTCAGGGGCGCTGATCCAGGCCTCACGGGTAAAGGAGCCGGATTCTGTCTGAAAGGTTACCGTGGCTATGCCGCTGTCCAGGTCCAACTCCCGGCTGTATCCTGTGCAGTTCTCCGCCCCCGGCTGTTCCAGATAAAGATCACCAAGCGGCATATAAGCTTGACCGTTCACACCGAGCATTCGGGCATTAACGAGCTTTTCCGCTTCAAGATAGCTGCCTTCCGATACCAGACCGCGGACCTTTTTCAAATAGCGGAGGGCCTCGTAATTATTCGTGTCCCGGGGGAAACCGGACCATAACGTATCCTCATTCAGCTGGAATTGTTCTCTTGCCGTACCGCCGAACACCATGGCTCCCATATGCCCGTTTCCAAGCGGTAAAGCTTCTTCCCAGACAGCTGCAGGCTGCTTGTATTTCAATTTCCAGGGATGCTCTGCTAAGTTCTCATGCTTCATGCTATAACCTCCATACGGATTCAATATACAGCAAAAGACCCTGACAAATGTCGGGTCCTTGCTGTTGCATCAGTTTTGTTTAAGAGGGAGGGCTGCTGCTTACAGGTCTTTACCGGTCCACAAGGATACTCTCTTCTTCACGAGTTCTGTGTATTCTTTCTCCATGTCTTGAGCACCGGCTTTGTCGAGCTCAGCCAGGAAAGCATCGTAAACCTTATCGAAGTCTGCAGGTTTGGACAGGATCGCTTCAGGAATACGTTTGCGGATAATATCTTGAGTCTTTTTGAAGATAACCTGATATTGACCGTCAGTTGGAACAGGCATGTTGTACAGAGCGCCCCACTCTTTAGTAGGGAATGCATCTTCACCAGGGAACAGATCTTTCCAAGTTGTAGCGTTGTAAGCCTTCAGTGATTCTTTTTCAGCATCGGAGTACGAAGCTACGATTTGTTCAGGGAAGTTCGTAGTAAAGTAGTTGCCAGTGGAATCCTTCACACCGTCACCATAGTGTGCACCAAAGATATTGTACTGGCCGATACCTGTTTCTTTTGCAAAGTTAGCGGCATCATTGGATTTCTTTGCTTGAATATCAGCTGGAATTTCACGTTTGCCTTCTGCATTTACAGTGTATTGTTTGCCTTCAACACCCCAGTTTTTCAGAATCTGGGCTTCTTCAGAGGACATCCAATCCAGCCATTTAATGATGCGGACAGGATCTTTAGCAGCGGTTGTGATGGAAATACCGGCAGCATCAATACCTGTAGTCTGGAAGGAGTGGTCTTGATATTGATCGGACAGGGTTACAGGGAAGTGAGCATAAGTATACTCATCTTTGCCTGCTGCCTTCAGCGCATTTTCACCATCGGAGTATTCCCATTCCTGGGAGATCAGACCGAGGACGCGGCCGCTGGCCACTTTAGCTTTGTATTGGTCATCTTTTTGTACGAAGGTATCTTTATCAAGCAGGCCTTGTGCGTACATTCCATTCAACCAACGGAAATATTCTTTTTCTTCAGGACGTTTGTAGTGAAGCTTAGCTTCATAAGTTGCAGGATCTACATAGTATTCACCATCATCCGGCGCACCTGTTGTCAGGAATGCAGGGTTGGTAACAGTAATCATGATTTTCCAGTCATCCGCATTCAGCGTGAGCGGAATGGTAGGCTGGCCATCGGTTTCCGGATGCAGTGCTACGTAGTCTTTCAGCACTTTCTCATAGTCAGCCAATGTTTTTACTTGCGGGTAACCCAGCTCTTTCAGTACGCGGTGCTGAATTTCAAAGCCGCCGCCAGCATCGAAGGATTGTTGGTCAACCCCAGCATTTGTCGGAATGGAATAGATCTTTTGATCATCATTGCTGTATTTCAGACGGTTCATATTTTCGCCGTAAATCTTCTTGAGGTTCGGAGCATATTTATCGATTAGGTCAGTCAGGTCAAGAATCAGGCCTGCATCTACCAGAGTACTCAGATTACCTTTGGCAAAGATCATATCCGGCACGTCGCCGCTGGCAGCCATCATCGCGATTTTTTGGTCGCCGCCGCCGCTGCCTACGTCAAACTCCGCATCAATGGTTACACCTGTCTTTTCAGTAATAACTTTACCTACATCATCCTGCATTTTGTTCCAGTTGGGGCTGGCGTCAGCGCCGAAGAACGTAAATGTTACCGGGCTTGTATCCATGGCCTCATCAGCTGGTGCACTTGCTTCCGAGTTATTGCCTGAGTTAGTTGGTGCATTTGTAGCAGTGCTGTTTGCTGCATTATTATTGTTGTTGCCGCCACAGCCTGCGATCAGCATCGAGCTCATGAGCATGAGTGTAAAAGCAGTTTTAATGCTTTTGCTTTTCATTTGATATCCCCCTTGATAATTTGTGTAATTCATCTATGCATATCAGGTTAAACCTGAATATACCATTGTTAGCGCTTGCAATATAACCATAATAATAAGTTCCGTTTTTCCAATTTTTGACGAATAAGCCGGGACGTTTTCTGAATACAACTTGCTTGCCTGCCAGAAATACGTCCCTCTTATTCAAGTCCTGACCAGCAGGGACTAAGCTTTTACTGCACCGAGCGTCATGCCGCCTACGAAATACTTCTGCAGGAACGGATACACTGCAAGGATAGGTACGGTTACTACAATGGTAATTGCCATCTTGATCGACTCAGGTGAGATTTGCGCCATTTGCTGCGCCATATCATTGGCATTCACCATGCCGCTGCCCTGATTGGTAGACGATAATACCTTCATAAGCTCATACTGGAGCGTCGTAAGATGCGCCTTATTGCCGTTGTACAGATACGTTGAGAACCATTCATTCCATTGTCCCACAGCCAGGAACAGTGCAATTGTCGCAAGCACTGGCTTACAGAGCGGCAGGATGATCTTATAGAAGATTTTGAAATCATTGGCTCCGTCCAGCTTGGCTGATTCCTGGAGGGCAAAAGGCAGCCCATCCATAAAGGAACGGATGACGAAAACGTTGAAGGCGGAAACCGCACCCGGCAAAATATAAATCCAGAAGGTTCCGATCAGATTTAAATCTCTCATCAGAATGTACATTGGCACCATACCGCCGGAAAAATACATCGTCAGGGCCAGGAAATAAGAGACAAACTTTCTGGCTCTGAACTCCGGACGGCTGAGCGTAAAGGCCAGCATGGAAGAGCTCAGGAGACCCAGTAGCGTACCCGAAATGGTACGGAGTACAGATATTTTGAAGCCTTGAACCAGGCCGGTATAGCTGAAGATGCGCTGGTAATTCTCGAGAGTCCAAGCTCTCGGCCAGATATAGATGCCGCCCCGAACGGTGTCTGTTGATTCGTTAAAAGAAATCGCCAGTACGTTCAGGAAGGGATACAACGTCACGATCATGATTAATGTAAGAGCAATGTACAGAAAGATATCGAATGCACGCTCACCTTTTGACATTTGAAATGCTTTGCCACCCACTTAGATCCCCTCCTTTACATAATGCTTTCTTTAGTAACTTTCTTCATTACACCGTTAGCCACAAGCAGCAAGAACACACTGACCACTGAAGTGAACATACTGATTGCCGTACCATATGAGAAGCGTCCTATTTGGATACCATACTTAAGCGCATACAAATCCAGGACTTCCGAATAATCGGTTACGAGATTGTTTTGAAGCTGGAACTGTTTTTCGAAGCCGATCCCAATCAAGTGACCGATGGACATTATCAGGAGAACCGTGATTGTCGAGCGGATACCCGGCAATGTAATGTTGAACATTTGTCTGATTCTTCCCGCGCCGTCCACTTTTGCCGCTTCGTAAAGCTCTTTATCAATACCCGTAATCGCTGCCAGATAGATAATTGCACCCCAGCCTGTTTCTTTCCACAAATCGGCGACTGTGACAACACCCCAGAACATCTTGGCCTTCGCCATGAACTGAATCGGTTCATCAATGACATGCAGCCAAATCAACAGATCATTGACAATCCCGCCGTCCATCGAGAGCGTCTTATAGACAATCCCGCCTACAACAACCCAGGATACAAAGTGAGGCAGATAGGATACGGTCTGAACTGTTCTCTTAAATACACTGCCCCGCAGCTCATTGAGCATTACTGCGAACAGGATGGGGACGATGAAGCCAAATACCAGACCCAAGACACTCATTCCTAGTGTGTTTCTCAGAACACGATAGAAGCGTTCATCTTGGAAGAGCTCTTTGAAGTTATCCAGTCCGACCCATTTTTGCTCGCTAAATGATTTGACCGGTTTATAATTTTGGAATGCCATCAACCATCCCCATAAGGGTACGTAGCTGAAGATGAATACCCAGATCACGAATGGAAGAGACATTAAGTACAAGTACTTTTGCTGCAGTACGCTACTCCAAAATCCACTTCTTTTCCGTTTCGCAGGTGGGTAGGGGGTTACGCTTTCATTAGCTGTAACACCGTTTTCAGTGAGCGCTTTCACGATCATTATTCCCCCTTCGTTTTTATATTCATATCATACCTCAGCAAAATGTAAGCGAATACCCGACAGATTTCACGTAAAATCATATACAAATTAGACATTGAAACAGCAGCCGGGGAACTACTGTTTGTAATCGCTATCATGCGGGATGGAAAAGACTATTTCTGTCCCCTTTCCCTCTTCGCTTGTGATTTTCAGACCATGCTGTTCCCCGTAATACAAGACCAGTCTCTGATGCACATTACGCATGCCGATCCGGCTCCGCTGCTCTTCTTCCGCCTGGGCAATTACCCCGCGCAGTTCAGAGAGCCGCTGCTCTGACATCCCTGCCCCGTCATCGAGCACATATACCTGGATCTCATTGTCGATCAGCTTTACACTGACTTTCACATGAACGGGCCCTTCTTTATTCTCTAGTCCGTGGACAACCGAATTCTCTACCAGCGGCTGAATGATCAGCGGCGGAATCAGAATCTCTGAAGCCTTGGTGTCAAAATCAATTTCATACATCAGCCTTTCCTCATAGCGGAATTTCTGGATCTCCAGATAGGAGCGGATCATTTCGATCTCCTCCTTGAGCGGAGCCCGTTCTCTGCCGACTTCGAGGTTCTTGCGCATCAGCTTGCCGAGCAGCCTGACAATATTCGCTATTTCCTTCTCACCCTTCAGGTGGGCATTCATCCGGATCGATTCCAGCGCATTAAATAGAAAATGCGGATGAATCTGGCTGGCCATCATTTTCAATTTGATTTCCCGTTGGGCGATCTCCAGCTTGCTGTTCTGCTCATTGCTCTCAATGACCTGGCTGATCAGCTGATTGATGCTCGATACCATGTAGTTAAATTGGCGTGACAGCTGCCCGATCTCATCTGTGCCGTCAATACGGGAGACAACGCCCAGATTACCCAAAGCTACCTGATTCAGCTGGCGGCTGAGCCGGAGCAGCCGGTTGGTTGTCAGCAAAGAGATCGTATAGACCATCACAAGGGCCACCAGCAATACACCGCTGATGATCAGCAGCCCGAGAATACTTACTTTATTCGCGTCGCTGAGTATACTTTTGGTTTCAAATACGGAAATGATCTTCAGCTTGCTGATACTGAGTGCAGGGGTTATCTCATCAACGATAACGTAGGAATCTGCCCCTTTGACCTTCGTTTGGATGACATTTCCGGACTTCTGCTCCAGATCCACTCCAATGTCAAAGGAGGCCAGCGTCGTCCCGACCAGCTTCGGATTCTTAGCAGCCACGATATAGCCCTGTTCGTCTGTAATGATCGTCTCGAACGGTTCCTGGGACAGCATGTTATTCAGTTCATCCTGATTCACCTGAACCATGATAATTCCGATCTTGTTATATTCCGGATAAGCTACCTGGCGAAGCAGGCTGAGTTTGTTTATGCTCCCCTTAGTAGTGCCGATAAAACCCTCTTTGTCGTCAATATAGAGCCAGTAAATCCCTTTAGTCTCCATAACCTTCTTATACCAGAAACTGGACTCCTTCTCCGGGGTCAGCGGCGTAATCGACAGGTTATTGACGAGTGTCGGATTGTCGATAAAAAAGCGGATATTGGCGATTTCGCGGTACTGCAAAATGTAATCCTGAAAATCGGTATAGTCCATATAGGCCTTAGTAAGCTCAAGGATGTTCGGATACTTCCTGTTCACAAGCGTTTCCAGATTATCATCAAAAAACAGAAGATTGGAGATATCCGTAGGTACACGGAGCTTGGCCGACATCTGGCTTTTGATCTTCTCGACGTTATTTGTCGCCTGATCAATGGCCCGGTCCAGGGCTGCATTCCGGAAATAGCTGATCAGAATAATCCCGATAATCAGCACGGGTATCATGACAACCACAACGTAAAACAACATTAGCTTATACTTCAGCTTCATATTATTGATCATGCTTATAAGCTGCTTAATCTCGATCCCTCCATTCCAAATCATTCTCCGCGAAAATGTCAAACAGGCTGCTCCCTCATCCGCCAGCAGATGGGGAACAGCCCGTCTATCATAATCCTAGAATCCATGATCAGCAAGCCCTGCCTGCTCACTGCTCCTTGCGGAAGGCGCTTGGAGATACACCTACATATTTGCGGAATTTCGCGTTGAAATAATCGGCATTCATGTAGCCGACCCGTTCGGCTACCTCGTACACCTTCATGCCCTGCGTAAGAAACAGCTTCGCTTTCTCAATTCTCACCTTATCCAGATAAGTGTTGAAATGCTCGCCGATCTGATTCTTGAACATTTTGCCCAGATAAGCGCTGTTATAATTAAAAATCTGCGCAAGCATTCCCAGCTTCAGGTTCTCATTGTACCGGCGCTGAATCAAATCCGTAATCCGCTTAATCTCGTCGCCCCGACCGCCGGTGTTCAGCTGCTTCGCAATATGTTCCAGATAATCGGCTACCATGCTAAGGATATCACTGAGATAATAGCTGTTGTACACTTCACTCGCAGGAGAGGCATTCTCGCTGATCAAAGTGCGGACATCGGGGTTTACGGCCTCCAGCCGGGCAATCGTACTGCTTACAATCCGGATCAGATTGTCTTTGATGTAGGTCTCCTCATGTCTGGTCTCAACCAGCTTGCAGATAATTTGCCTCACTAGCGGAGACAGTACCTCAGTGCTTCCTGTCTCAACCGCCAGCAGAAGCTCCATTTCTTCATCGCGTTCAGAATCAGCAAGCTCCCCGGGTTCCTCCACTGCTTCTGCCCACTGCTCTACTGCCCCGCTCACCAGAATCTCCCGGCGCCCGAAAAAGGCCTGCTCCAGCAGCTCCCTCGCAGCAGTATAAGATTCGGCAGCCTGTTCCGGCTCTGCTACCGCTCCTCCGGATGCAGCATAAAAGTCCAGTCCTTCTCTGGCAATGATTCTGTTCAATTCCTGCCATAGAGCCGCACGGGCAGCTTCATCTTTCAGAGGCTCCTTCAGCAAAAGACCTATAAAGGGAGGCAAACTGAAAAAGATTGCCCTCTCCGGCGGTAAATAGCGTTCCAGCAGGCTCCGGACCCGCTCTTCCCTTCCGTCCTCCCCCTTATGGGGACGCATCAGCTGGAGCAGAATAACCTCACTTTCCCCCTGCAGGCCAAGCCTGGATGCTGCTTCCGGAACAGTTATATCCTCGCTGCCATGCTGAAGCAGTCCGCGCAGCCAGGCTTCTTGATTGCTTACCTCAGCTTCCGTCTGCAGCTTGCTGAACTGCTCTTCCCGTTCTATCGTTACCCGGAGCTCCTGCAGATAAGAGATCAATTCCTCCTCATCCACCGGTTTCAGTAAATATCCGTCGATATGGCAGGAAATCGCACGTTTAGCATATTCGAAGTCCGCATAGCCGCTAAGAATCAGCACATGGCAATTGGCGTTTTGTTTACGGAGCTCAGTAATCAGCTCCAGACCATCCATTCCCGGCATACGGATATCGGCGACGATCAGCTTGGGAGCAAAGGTATGGAACTTCTCAAGCGCCTCGAATCCGTTCGCCGCCGTTGCCACTACGGTATAGCCTTCTTCTTCCCAGGGGATCAAGGTCCGCAGCCCTTCCCGCAGCTTGGGCTCATCATCAACAATAAGCACTTTTATCAATAGTCTTCAACCCCCTTTAACGTAAAATCCGGAAAGGATCTTAAGTCCTCTCCGGAATCCGCGAGTGATCATCATTCCGCTTACCGGCGGGTGCTTACTTACGGTATGCCGCCAGCTTGTCGTTCAATTCACGTGTCTGGCCATATACTTTCTGGTAAAGAGCGAACAATCCGTCATAAACCGCCACCTGCTCCGCATTCGGTTTGAACACTTCGGCCGGACGGATGAAGGCTTCGGCGCATTCGCCCAGCGAGGCGAACCAGCCGCTGCCGTATGCAGCCAGCATCGCGGCGCCCATCGCAGGCCCCTGTTCGCTCTCCAGCTTAATAATGGAAGCACCAAAAATATCCGCCTGCATCTGCAGCCAGGCTTCATTCTTGGCCCCGCCGCCGATCGCGACAATCTCCGTAATTTTCTTACCGGATTCACGTACAATTTCAATAGATTCGCGAAGAGAGAACGTAATCCCTTCAAGCACGGAGCGGGTAAAGTGTGAAAGCGTGTGCCCGGAGTCCATGCCGATGAAGCTGCCGCGGATATTCGCATCCGGATGCGGAGTGCGCTCACCATTGATATATGGTGTAAACAGCAGCCCGCCGCTGCCTGCCGGGACAGAGGTCACGCCCTGCAGCAGTTCTTCAAAGCTCTTCTCAGCAGCAAACGTTTCTCTAAACCAGGTAAGGCTATGACCTGCAGCCAGGGTAACACCCATTATATAGAAGGCATCCTTCTCACTGTGGTTAAAGAAATGGACTTTGCCTTCCAGATTAAGATCTTTATTAGTCTCGTAGGAGAGAACCACACCTGATGTGCCAATACTGCACATCGTCCGTCCTTCACCAAGAATTCCCGCACCCAGTGCGCCGCAGGCATTGTCGGCTCCGCCCGCGAATACCTTCGTGGATGTAAGCAGTCCGGAAGCTTCCGCAATCTCCGGCAGCAATGTTCCAGTCTGTTCGAAGGATTCTACCAGTCTTGGACACAATGAAACCGGAAGTCCGAAGGCTTCGGCGATTTCCGCACTCCATTCCTTCGCACCAACGTTCAGCAGCAGCGTTCCGGCAGCATCTGAATAATCCATGGCGTAATCACCGGTTAACCGGAAACGTACATAGTCTTTCGGCAGCAGGAATTGGTGTGCCTGGGCCAGAACCTCCGGCTCGTTCTCCTGAACCCATAGGATCTTCGGCAGCGTGAACCCTTCCAGTGCCTTATTTCTGGCAATGTCGATCAGCTTCGTTCCAAGCGTCTTCTCAATTTTGCGGCACTGTGCTGTAGTGCGGGTGTCATTCCAGAGAATAGCCGGACGCAGGACCTTGCCTTCACCGTCCACGAGTACAAGCCCGTGCATTTGGCCGGAGAAGCTGATTCCGTCTACCTGTGACGGATCAACGCCCGATGTCTCGATCAGGCGGCGCAGGCTGACGAGTGTTCCTTTAACCCACTCCTCGGGATTCTGTTCACTCCAGTTGGGCTGCGGCCGCTTAAGCGGATACGCTACCGAATGCTCATAAGCTACCTTTCCCTGCGGATCAACCAATACCGTCTTTACCGCGCTCGTTCCGAGATCGACCCCGATTACATATTTCATAGTTATCATAGTCCTCCTAATAGTGCTGCTTCTAATTATTACCCTGTTATTCGTATAAGAAGAAACGTATGTGCCGTCCCATTAAAGACGGTATCCGTTTCTGCGAGAAATAGAAGGCTAATTTATAGTGTAAACCTATAAATTCTTATATTTTAAAAAAAGGGGGCTGCCGAAGAATGCTCTCTTCAGCAACCCCCGTTGCGTTAGTGATCCATGAATTTACGGACAGTGCCGCAAATCCGGTGTAGTCTTACTCAGCTGTCAGGATGTACTGGTTCAAAGTCGCTCTGAGCATCTCTTGACGTCCGGACTGGTTCGGACGCGGAGTTTCATTGCCCAGTGCATAGTCAGCCAGCGAAGCTAAAGTTGCTTTGCCGGATACGATATCAGCGCCTACGCCTTCAGTGAAGCTGCTGTAACGTTTAGCGATAAAGTCGTCGAATACACGGTCTTCAATCAGCTTAGCGGCAACCTTCAGACCCTTAGCATAGATGTCCATACCGGAGATGTGTGCCAGGAACAGGTCCTCAGGCTCGAAGGAAGGACGGCGTACTTTGGAGTCGAAGTTGATACCGCCTTTGCCAAGTCCGTCGTTCTTCAGTACTTCATACAGAGTCAGGGTAGCATCGTAGATGCTTGCAGGGAATTCATCGGTATCCCAGCCCAGAAGCATGTCGCCCTGGTTCGCATCCAGCGATCCCAGCATGCCGTTGATGCGTGCTACACGCAGCTCATGCTCGAAGGTGTGGCCGGCAAGGGTTGCATGGTTAGCTTCAAGGTTCAGCTTGAAGTGTTTCTCAAGGTTGTACTTCTGCAGGAACGCAATAGTAGTTGCTGCATCGAAGTCGTATTGATGTTTAGTAGGCTCTTTCGGTTTAGGCTCGATCAGGTTAAGAGGCAATTGGCGAAGCGTCCGGTCACCGGCTGGCACTATGAGAGCCAGGCTCAATCGCATGTGTTCGTGCAGCAGCTCGGCGA